>CAZRWZ010000112.1:0-8896 GCA_964603745.1 uncultured Bacteroidaceae bacterium
TCTAATATCTATCTTAGCTTTGCTCCATACTCTCTTTCAAAAGTACTTTGTATTTTATTCATTATCTTATCTATTTGTTTATCTTTCAATGTTTTTTCATCATCTTGAAATACAAAACTTATAGCATAAGATTTTTTGCCTTTTTCTATTTTACTTCCTTTGTAATAATCAAACAGGTTTACTTTTTTAAGTAATTTCTTTTCAATTTTTCGAGCTGTTTTCTTTAGTTTATCAAAGTTTATTTCTTCGTCTAACAACAATGATAAATCTCTACGACTTGCAGGAAATTTTGGTAATTCAGTAAAATTCATTTTTGATATTCCCAAAACTTTTACCATATTATCCCAATTAAAATCGGCATAATACACATCAAAATCTATATCAAAATCATTTAATAAATTAGCTTTTAACAAACCAAAACTTACAAGCTCTTTGTTGTTTAATTTATAAGTTAAGCCCTCAGAGAAAATATCATCACTAAGAAAATCAAAATTTACTTTTTCTATATTTCCACCCAAACTTTCAATTATTGCTTCAACAGCCGATTTTATTACAAAAAAATCTGTTTTTACTTGAGACGTTTTCCAAGTTTCATCATTATCGAAACCAGAAACCAACAAAGCTAAATGTTTTTCTTCTTTGTAGTTTTCTACTGCATTGCTATCAAGTTGTTTTTCAAACTTGTAGGTAAAACCAAACTCATAAAGTTTTAAATCTCTGTTTCTGCGGTTTGCATTATAACTGATAGTTTCTAAACTTCCGAAAAGCATAGATTGACGCATTGCATTTAAATCTTGACTTAAAGGGTTTAAAATTTTAACCGTATTTTCTGCCACGAAACCGTATTTTGTGTAATAAGCAGCCTTTGTTAATGAGTTAGACATCATCTCGTTAAAACCATTATTACTTAATAAATCAGAAATTCGGTTCTGGATTTTTTCTTTATTTGGTTTTGCGGCATACGAAAGCGTAGAATTTACTTTAGAGCTTATCTCAACATTATTATATCCGTAAATTCGTAGAATTTCTTCAATAATATCAGCTTCTCTTTTAACATCAACTCTGTATGGCGGAACAAGTAAATCTAAAACGCCATTGTTTTCGTTTTCTATTTTAATTTCAAGAGCTGTTAAAATTCGCTTAACCAAATCTCTATCAAGTTGTTTTCCAATTAATCTGTCAAGATTTTTGTAAGATAAACTTACTTTAAAATCCTCTACAGGATTTGTATAAATATCAATAATTTCGGAAGAAAGCTCTGCACCTGCAATTTCTTTCATAAGCATTGCGGCACGTTTTAGTGCATAAACTGTCATATTTGGGTCGGTGCCACGCTCAAAACGAAACGAAGCATCGGTGCTAAGGGTATGGCGTTTAGCTGTTTTTCGCACATAAACAGAATCAAAATATGCCGATTCTAAAAATATACTTGTAGTTGTATCAGAAACTCCCGATTTTGCACCGCCAAAAACTCCTGCAATACACATTCCTTCTTTTTCGTTGCAAATCATCAAATCATTTTCCGAAAGTTCTCTTTCTTGCTCATCAAGTGTTGTGAACTTTGTTTTTTCAGGCAAAGTTTTAACAATAACTTTATTACCTGCAATTTTATCGGCATCAAAAGCATGCAATGGCTGACCTGTTTCGTGCAATACAAAATTTGTGATATCAACAATATTGTTGATTGGTGTTAAACCAACTGCTTTTAATTTATTTTGAAGCCACTCTGGCGATTCTGCTATTTTTATATTTGTTAATGTAATTCCAGAATATCTTTTACTTGCATCTGTATTTTCAACAATTACATCAATTTTTAAATTATTGTTATCTACTTTAAAATTTTCAACCGAAGGCAATTCTGCTTTTACAGTTTGTTTTTCTTGGTTTAGATATGCTGCAACATCACGAGCTACACCGTAATGCGACGAGCCATCAACACGATTTGGTGTTAAATCTATTTCAAAAATTATATCGTTTTCAAGTTTATAATATTCCGAAGCAGGAATACCAATTTTTGTATTTTGTGGCAATTCTATAATACCATCGTGAGATGTACCAACACCAATTTCATCTTCGGCACAAATCATTCCTTCGGAAACTGCTCCTCTGATTTTAGATTTTTTAATCTTAAACTCATTATCGCCATCGTACAAAATTGTGCCAACTGTTGCAACCACAACTTTCTGACCAGCAGCTACATTAGGTGCACCACACACAATATCTAGTAATTTTTCGCCACCTACATCAACTGTAGTTATACTTAATTTATCAGCATCAGGGTGTTTTTCGCAGGTTTTAACCTCGCCTACTACCAAACCTTTTAAACCGCCTTTTACCGATTCGTATTCTGTTATTCCACCAACCTCTAAACCAATATCAGTAAGTATTTTAGAAAGTTCATCAACTTTAATATCAATTTTAATATAATCTTTTAACCACTTGTACGATATATTCATTTTCTGTCAATTTTAATACAATTTGCAAAGATAGTATTTATTGAGTTTAAACTAGAAAGATGAAAGAAAAATACTAACTTGGTATCAATTTTGTTTATAAAATTTCCAATTATTTTTATTCTTATATTTATATTTACAAATATTTTAAAATTATAGTAATGAAGAAAAAGATCGGATTTTTAAGTTTAGCAGTAGTTTTGTTTACAATATTAAGTTTTGGGTTTAATAATATAATGCCTGATAAAAAACCTATTATATTAATTAAAGGTGATAATTACACATCGGCTTGGCAAAAAGTAGATAGTTTAGAAAACAAAGGATTGCCAAAATCTGCCCTCGAAATTGTAGAAAAAATATATGTTGATGCCAAAAAAGACAATAATTACAATCAAGTAATTAAATCTTTTATATACAAAATGAAGTTTAACAAGCAAACAGAAGAAGATGCTTTTGAAAATTCGATTTATAAATTACAAGACGAAATAAAAACAGCCAAATATCCTACAAAAAACATAATGCAATCAATGCTTGCCGAAATGTATTGGATGTATTATCAAAACAACCGATATAAATTTTCTAAAAGAACTGCTGTGCAAGGTGCTGAAAACACCGATATTAAAACTTGGGATTTAAACAAATTATCCGATGTTGTAATTAAAGAATATTTGCTTTCTCTACAAAATACCGATAGTTTAAAACGAACCGATATTTCTTATTTTGATGTTATTGTTTCCAAAGGAAAAAATACCGATAACTTACAACCAACATTATACGATTTTCTTGCACACAGAGCAGTGCTGTTTTTTAGAAACAAAGAAATTGCTTTATCTCGTCCTGCCGATAAATTTCAATTGAAAGAAAATTTTTATTTTGCTGATGCTTCTACTTTTGCAAATGCAAAAATTAACTCAAACGATACACTTTCTTTACAATTCTACGGAATAAAAATATTACAAGATTTAACAAAATTTCGCTTGGCGAATAAAAACACAAATGCTCTTATAGATTTAGAACTTAAAAGATTAAATTTTGTTTACTCAAATTCTGTAAACACTAACAAAAACGAACTTTATAGAAATGCACTAGAAAACTTACTAAAAACATATTCTAACAAAGAATACTCGGCAAATATTTCTTATGTTTTGGGTACAAATTACAAAAATATGGGAGGTATGTACAGCCCAAGTGATACAACATCAGTAAAATACAAATCTTATACTGCCAAAGCCAAAGCAATTTTAGAAACTGCTGTTAAAAAATATCCAAGATCTATTGGTGCACAAAAATGCAAAACAGTAATTCAATCTATAGAAAGAAAAAACCTGTTGTTTATTACCGAAAATGTTGTGCCTGCAAAAACAGTTTTTGCAGCAAATATTTCATATAAAAATATTGATACGGTTTATTATAAAATAGGAAAAATATCTCGCAAAAATTACACAAACATATCAAAAAAACATTACAACAAAGCGTTTTATAATGAGTTACTTAAAAATGTTGATATAGTAACAAACTCTGTTATAGTATTACCTGTTAACAAAGATTATAACAATCATAAAACCGAATTTTTATTAAAAGGTTTAGATTTTGGTTTTTATGTAATTTTTATGTCAAACTCTAAAACTTTTGATACAGAAAATTATATTGGAACTTACAGCTCTATTCAGGTTTCTAATTTAAGTTATACCAGACGAGGCGGAAATAAAACACAAGAAATTTATGTTTTAAACCGCACAACAGGCGAGCCAGAAGCTAATGTTACTATGCAAACATATTACCGAAAATACGACTATTCTTCGCGAAGATACGAACGAAAACAAGGAAAAAGTTATACAAGCGACAAAAATGGTTATATTGTAATTAACGGCAGTAACAATTCTTATAATAGAGATTTAACCGTAGATTTTTCAAAAGCTAAGGATTTTTTATCGTCGGATAATAGTTTTTATATGTATGGATATAACAATGATGAAAAACCTGAAATTAAAATACATTTTTTTACCGACAGAGCAATTTATAGACCGGGGCAAACCGTTTATTTTAAAGGAATTTGCATAGAATATAATAAAGATGAAAGAAAAATTGTAACAAACAACAAACAAACCATAAGTTTTTATAATGCTAATTATCAAAAAATTTCTGATTTAACGCTTACAACAAACGAATTTGGAACTTTCAACGGAAGTTTTATAATACCAACCGGAACACTAAACGGACAATTTCAGATAAGCACTGAAAATGGCAGCAAATACATAAGAGTTGAAGAATATAAAAGACCAAAATTTGAAACTAACATTTTACCGTTTAAATCTAATTATCGTTTAAACGATGAGGTAGAAATTACGGGTAAAGCTACAACATATTCGGGTGCAAATTTAAGCGATGCAAAAGTATCATATCGTATTACACGAACACCTGTTTGGCGTTATTGGTGGTATAAACAAACATCATCACAAGAAATTGAAAACGGAACAGTTACAAGTAATAAAAAAGGCGAGTATAAAATAAAATTTAAAGCATTGCCCGATTTAAGCTACAAAAAATCGAAAGATTTAAGTTTTACATACTCTATAAGTGTTGATGTTACTGATATTAATGGAGAAACACAATCTACTACAAGCAGCATAAGAATCGGTTATGTTGATTTATCATTATCAACAAACTTGAACAATAAAAAAGTAGATATAAACCAAACAGATACTTTTGAAATTTATACAAATAATTTAAATGGCGAGCAAGTAAAAACAAAAGGAAAGCTAACAATTTACAAATTAAAAACGCCTAAAAACTATTTACGTAAACGCCAATGGGCACAACCCGACGAGTTTTTATATTCAGAAAAAGAATGGACAGAAAAATTCCCCAATAATATTTACAAAGATGTTTTACCAATTCAATATACTGTAGAAAAGCAAATTGTAGCTATTGATTTTGACACCGAAACAAAAAAAGAATTTATTTTAAAAGATATTGCTAAATGGGATTTAGGACAATATAAAATTGTGATGCAAGCCAAAGATGCTTACGGTAGTTTGGTTAAAGAAGAACAGACTTTTACGGTTTACAATCCAAAATCTAACAAACCTACTTTGCCAAATGTGTTGAGCATAGAGCCTATAAAAAACAATTGCGAACCAGGTGAAAATGCTGAGTTTTTAATCGGAAGTTCAGAAAAAGTTAAAGTGATTTACGAAATAGAATATAAAAAAGAAATAATAAAAAAAGAGGTTTTAAGTTTAAATAATGAGCAAAAAATAATAACAATTCCTATTGAAGAAAAATACAGAGGTAATATTTCTGTGCATTTTACATCGGTTTATAACAACCGATTTTATACTGTAAGCAAACAAATTACAGTACCATACACAAATAAAGAATTAGATATAGAATTTCAAACTTTTAGAAACAAATTGTTGCCAGGCGAAAAAGAAAAATGGTTGATGACAGTAAAAGGTAAGAATGCAGATAAACTTATGTCGGAAATGATGATGACAATGTATGATAAATCGCTTGACCAATTTGCTAAAAATTATTATGGATTAAATATTTGGTCTTATCGCACTTCGTCTAAATATTGGAGTTCAGGAATGTTTGGAACAGCAAATTCTAGAATAATTTCATCTAATAATACCGATTATACTGCTTTTCCAAATATTTCTTACAATAAATTTAATTGGTTTGGATTTTCTTATTATTCTAACAGATATTATGATATGGTTGATATAGAAGAAATGTCGCCTATGCTTGCTGCTCCATCAAAAGGAATTAGAGCTAGTAAAAAAGGAGAAGAACTTGCTGGAAAAGCTAATTTAGAAATTGTTGAAAATGAAATAGACGATGAAGCAGAACTTGAGGAAGTTGAAATATCTATTACTAAACAAATAGAAACAGCATTGGAACAAGAAAAAGATAAAGGTGAAGAAGATAATGGATTAGGGAATATAAAAGCTCGTAGAAATTTTAACGAAACAGCTTTCTTTTATCCTGAGCTTAGAACCAACGAAAAAGGCGAACTTGTTGTAGAATTTACCGTGCCTGAGAGTTTAACAGCTTGGAAAATTATGGGCTTGGCAACAACAAAAGATTTACGTGTAGGATATGTAGAAAATGAGCTTATAACACAAAAAGATTTAATGGTAATGCCAAATCCACCACGTTTTTTCCGAGAGGGCGATAAAATTGCATTTCCTTTAAAAATATCTAATATCTCTGACAAAGAACTTATTGCAGAATACGATATTCAGTTTTTTGATGCTATTACAGAAAAGCCATTGAAATTAGCTGATATCAAAAACAACAAAATAACTATCCCTGCAAAGGGCAATAAGGCGGTTGCTGTAATGATTTCAATACCCGATGATGTTGATGCAATAAAATACAGAGTTGTTGCAAAAGCAGGAAAATTTTCCGATGCCGAAGAAAATGTAATTCCTGTTCTTAATAATAGAATGTTGGTAACAGAAAGTTTGCCTTTGCCAATTAGAGGTAACGAAACAAAAACTTTTACTTTCGAGAAATTGATAAATAACAAATCAAAATCGCTTAAAAATTATAAATATACTTTAGAGTTTACCTCAAATCCTGCATGGTATGCAGTTCAAGCATTGCCATATATTATGGAGTATCCTTATGAATGTGCCGAGCAAACTTTTAGTAGATTTTATGCAAACTCTTTAGCTTCGCATATTGCAAACTCATCGCCAAAGGTAAAGGCAGTTTTCGATAGCTGGAAAAACACAGCTAAATCAGAAGCATTGCTATCAAATCTTGAAAAAAATCAAGAATTAAAAGCCCTTATGTTGGAAGAAACGCCTTGGGTACTGCAAGGAAAAAACGAAAATGAACGCAAACACAGAATTGGTGTGCTTTTCGATTTAAATAGAATGAGCAATGAACTTGCACGTGCATTAAAAAAACTGAAACAAATGCAAACTTCAAACGGTGGCTGGCCGTGGTTTTCAGGAATGCGAGAAAGTCGTTATATAACTCAGCATATTGTTTCGGGTATGGGGCATCTTGACCATCTGCAAGTTAAAAATATTAGAAACGATAACAGCACTTGGCGAATGACTGTGAATGCGGTTAAGTATTTAGATAAAAAAATATCAGAAGATTATCGAAAACTAAAACAAGATTACAACGAAAAAGAATTGAAAAACGAGCATATCAGCAATTTGCAAATTCAATATTTATATGCTCGCAGTTTCTTTAAAGATGTAACAATCGACAAACAAGACCAAAAGGCATATGATTATTTCTTTAATCAGGCAAAAAAATATTGGTTGAGTAAAAGTATGTATTCGCAAGCTATGATTGCCTTAGTATTGAGCCGAAGCGAGAGTGATAAATCTGTTGAATTAGATATTGTAAAATCTATAAAAGAAAAGTCGATTACTAACGAAGAAATGGGAATGTATTGGAAAAATAATACGGCAGGATATTTCTGGTATCAAGCACCAATTGAAACACAAGCACTTATGATTGAACTTTTTGATGAAGTTGCTGATGACACCAAAGCGGTTGAAAATTTAAAAATTTGGCTGCTAAAACAAAAACAAACCCAAGATTGGAAAACTACCAAGGCAACAAGCGAAGCAATTTATGCACTATTGCTAAAAGGTAGCGATTTGCTTGCAAGCAATAAAATTGTAGAAATTACACTAGGTAACAAAAAAATTGACCCAAAAAATATTGATGGTGTTGATGTGGAGGCAGGAACAGGATATTTTAAAACTTCGTGGAGTGGTAGCGAAATAACATCGGATATGGGAAAAATTACACTCTCTAAAAAAGATGATGGTGTTGCTTGGGGTGCTGTTTATTGGCAGTATTTTGAGAATTTAGATAAAATTACAAAACACAAAACCCCTCTTTATATAGAGAAAAAACTTTATATCGAAAAAATAACTTCGAGCGGAAAAATAATTGAGCCGATTGATAAAAACAAATTACAAGTAGGCGATAAAATTATTGTTCGTATAGAGTTACGTGTTGATCGCAATATGGAATATGTGCATATGAAAGATATGCGTGCAAGTGGATTTGAACCAATTAATGTAATTTCTCGCTACAAATGGCAAGATGGTTTGGGCTATTACGAAACTACAAAAGATGCTTCAACAAACTTCTTTATGGATTATTTACGAAAAGGAACTTATGTGTTTGAATATCCGTTAAGAGTGGCTCATAAAGGCGATTTCTCTAACGGAATTACTACAATTCAATGTATGTATGCTCCCGAATTCACAAGCCATAGTGAAGGTGTTAGGGTTGTGATTGAGTAAATTTTATTTGTTAAATTGTTGTGAGTAATTCCCTCAGACCTACAAATTTAATCTTAATTTATTCCAGAAAAACTACTAAATAACTCTCAAACGGAAATTAAAGAGCGTCGGACGACAAGAAGAGACCGTCGGACGACAAGAAGACATCGTCGGACG
>CAZRWZ010000113.1:0-8881 GCA_964603745.1 uncultured Bacteroidaceae bacterium
AGAAAAAATAAACCCGTATAAATTCCCTAAAAGCTAAATGGATTGAGTATATAAAGTATCCTGATTTTACACTCTTACATTAAAGGCATGAACAAGTTCCACAAAATTCTGCAAAAGTTCAGGTTTGTCTTCTAAAGAATTTCCTACAACAATAATATCGGCACCAGCATTTATTATTTCTGAGATTTGTTTTGTGCTTTTAATTCCACCGCCAACAATCAGGGGTTTATCAATATTGTTTTTTACCGAGTTAATTAATTCGGCAGTAACTGAATTTATTGCACCACTACCAGCTTCAAGATAAATTGTTTGCATTCCTAAAAGCTCTCCTGCCACAGCTGTTGAAACTGCTAAATTAATATCATTGGCAGAAATTGGTTTTGTTTTGCTAACTTTTTGCACAGATGTTTCTTTTCCGCCATCAATTAAAATATATCCTGTGGGGATTACTTCAATACCACTTTTTTTAATTTCAACCGAATTTGTAATATGTTGTCCGATAAGAAAATCGGGGTTTTTACCCGATATCAACGAAAGGTATAAAATGGCATCGGCTTTGTTTGTAAATTGGTTTGCATTGCCGGGAAAAAGAATAACGGGAATATTTTGTGCTATTTTTTTTATATTACATACAACATCGGCAACCGAATTGTTTACAACGCTGCCACCAACAAAAAAGAAATCAATCTCGAATCGTGTAGCGTCATCAATAAATTTATTAAAATTTTTGTTGGGCTTATCTGGGTCTATAAGCAATGCTATTTTCTTTTTATTTGAGCTATTTAATAAATTCATCGTTTACGAAATTAAACTATTTTATATTTATTCTGAAATGGAATTAGATTTTTATGTTAATTTTGTAAAATGAAATTTGTAAAAATCGTATTTATAATTGTTGTTATTTTAATTGCAGCACAATCGTGCAAGCAAGAAAAACAGAACAGTATAGAGGTAATTCCGCAAGATACAATGTCAATGGTTTTAGCCGATATTCATATTGCTGATGCTACACTAAATATTATTATGAATTCAGAAAAATTTAAAGAAATTGACGATTATTATTTTTCGGTTCTAAAAAAATACAGCATTACAAGAAGCAGATTCGATTCTTCTATTGTTTTTTACTCTAAAAAACCTGAGGTATATTCCGATATTTACGAAAATGTAATGTCGATAATAAGTCGAAAAGAAGGGGAAATTCTTGCTTTAGCTGATGATAAAAAAAATCTTACAAAAAATGAGTTTAACACAATAGCCAATATTAAAACTAATTTTGACACAAAGCAGTCTCAAAATTTTTTATTAGATAAAAAAAATAATATCAATTCGTTTTCGGGAAAATACTCATTATTATTTAAGCCAACAACAAAAACCTCAAACAAGTTAGAATATAATTTAGACAATACGCAAGAAATAAGTGTATTAATGAGTTTTATGTTGAAAATTGAAAGCCTAGAAAAAAATAAATTTCCTCTTTTAATTATAGAAGTTTTAGAGAAAGATAACAGGGTTTTATTCGAAAAAATTGATATTCAGAAATTTATCACAACCGAAGGAGAGTGGAATAAGATTAAGATAAACAATAAATACAAAATTAAAAAATTTGTTCGTTCAGGGATTTTACGAGTTTATATTTCTAATGCGTTTAATCAAGAATTTTTTATTGATGATTTATTTTTAGAGATAAAGAAAAAATGATAGACACTTAACATTAGTGTTTGCAAAGTCCTTCAACACCAATTGAAATTAAATTTAGAAAGTCTGCATTCTATGCAGTTTTTTGTAGTTGCCATCAAGTTCTAAAAGTTCTTTATGCGTACCTTGCTCAATTATTTCACCATCTTTTATCACACAGATTAAATCGGCTGAAACTATTGTAGATAGGCGATGAGCTATAACTATTGAGGTTCTGTTTTTCATTAAATTATTTAAAGCATCTTGCACTAATCTTTCGCTTTCGGTATCGAGTGCCGATGTTGCTTCATCAAGAATTAGAATAGGAGGATTGCTTAGCACTGCACGTGCAATACTTATTCTTTGTCGCTGTCCTCCCGACAAGGTATTTCCTCTATCACCAATATTTGTTTGGTAAGCTTCATCGGTTTCCATAATAAATTCGTGTGCATTAGCCACTTTTGCAGCAGCAATAATTTCTTTTTCTGTTGCATTTTCTACTCCAAAAGCTATATTATTAAAAAACGAATCGTTAAACAAAATAGGTTCTTGATTTACATTACCCATTAATCCACGTAATGAGTTTATACTTACATTCTTAACATTATATTCGTCAAGAAATATTTCGCCTTCTTCTATATCCCAAAATCTTGGTAATAAATCTACTAAAGTTGATTTACCCGAACCTGACTGCCCCACTAAAGCAATCATTTTACCTTTTTCTACTTTTAGGTTTATATTTTTTAAAACATAATCGTGCTTATATTTAAACGAAACATTTTTAAACTCAATTTCTTTTTTAAATTCTTTAAGTTCAACAGGATTATCAACATCTTTAATAGGGTTATCGGCATCTAAAATTTCATCAATTCTATCTATTGATGCAATTCCTTTTTGTACATTATAATATGCTGTAGAAAATGATTTTGCCGGTGATATTATTTGTGAAAATATCAATAAATACCCCATAAATGCCTGTGGTGATAAAGAGTTTGTATCTGACAAAACCATAGAACCCCCATACCACATTAAACTAACCATAACAACAGAACCAAGAAATTCGCTCATTGGATTTGCTAAATCTCTGCGTCGCCACATTCCTATCATTAATTTTGTATATGAATTATTGATACCCGAAAAACGATTTTTCATTTTATGTTCGGCATTAAAAGCTTTAATAATTCTTATTCCGGTAAGTGTTTCTTCAACTACCGACATTAAAAGCCCTAATTTACTCTGACCTTTAAAACTTGTTTTTCTAAGATTTTTACCAATTCTTCCTATTAAAAGACCTGTTATTGGTAATAAAACCAACACAAAAAGCGTTAGTTGAAAATTCATAAAAAACAAGGTGATTAAATATAAAATTATTGTTATTGGGTCTCTAAAAAGCATTTCGATAGAACGCATTACAGAAACTTCAATTTCGCCCACATCACTTGTCATTTTAGAAATAATATCTCCTTTTCTTTCTCCTGAATAGAATGCTATTGGTAAATCTAACAACTTGTAAAACAATGCTTTTCTAACATCTTTTATAACGCTGTTTCTAACATTTGCCAGAAAAAACGAAGACATATAACGAAACAAATTCTTTAACATTGAAAAAACAATTACAAGTATGCTTATAAAAGCAAGTCCGTATATTTTATCGTGTGTAGCTATTAGGTTGCTTACAAAATAATTAAAATTTTGTTCAAGAGATTGAATATTAAAATCTAAACCTTCTGGTTTTTCAACAATTTTAGTTCCTGTTTGAAATAAAATTGACAAAAATGGGATTGACATTGTTAACGAAAACAATCCGAAAAAAGTGGAAAATATATTAAAAAACATACTAGCTGCCGCCGAACCCCAATAAGGAATAACATATCTTAAAACTCTTGCTAATTTTTTCAAGTTTTTACTTTTTATAAATTATTTTGCAAAGATAATAATTCAATTGTCTTTTTATCACAATTAAAAATTAAAATCTCGCACCAATAGTAATCATAAATTTATTACTATTACTTGTAATCAAAGCCCTATCTACGTGAGCAATATTTGGGTTGTATAAATAATAGTTTACATCATTTGTTTGATGAACATAAGCCAAATCTATAAAATAATAGTTAAAATTGAAACCTACGCCACCTGTGTACTGATACGTATAACTATTAGCATTAGATAGATAAGATTGATAAGGGCTATCGAAAAATGCAAAACCACCTCTGAAAGAAACAAAGTTTACTCTAACTTCTCCTCCAATTTTAATATTATGAGCCCCTTTGTATGTGTTTATAATTGATTGATTTGCATCGTATGGATAGAAATCATAATACGAACCATATCTTGCCCAAGCATAATTTACATATTCGTAATCAATACTAAGAATACCCATTTTGCCAAAAATAAAAGCTAAACTACCAAGAAATCTCGAAGGTGTTCTTAAATTATATCTTTGCCATAAACTTGGCGACATTACTGGGCCAATCGAGCCAACATCGTCAAAAGAAGAAGACATTTTGGTAACATAATTATCTTCTAAAGTTAACCAAGTTGGCGAATGATATGCCCCGCCAATTCTTATAAAACGAACAGGACTATATATAAATCCTGTTTTTAAATTTATTCCTCCGCCTGTTGTATGTAAAAATTCATTATAATTAAAATAATTAAAATTATTTATAGAACCATCGTGGTCGGTTTCAGTAAAATAAGAATCTTCGTTAAATCTTGTCCAAACCCAACCTACAGTAAGCCCCCAGTAGAATTTATGATTATAATTTAATCCGAAAGAAAAATCTACCTCACCCATATATCCTTTTCTGTATATTTCTTTCTTTTGCATTTCGCCATAATTAGGCAAAGCTGTTTCATAAATTTTATTTATTGAGTCTTTGCTATCTATTACGTATGTTTCCCAAGCTAATTTCTCTCTATAAAGATTTAATTGTTCTATACCATATCCATTAGAGTTTGCTGCAAAAACATCGGAATACGAACTAGAATTATTAACACCTTGAAAATATGTGTCGTAATGATAATTATTTAATCTATTATAATTAAACCCCCAATTTACTGCTACAAGCCCACTACTTTGTCCTGTTTTAAATGCACCAACATAAGCTAGGTTATTAATATTAAAATTAGTTCTGTATCTATCATACCTGTTAAACATAAATTCGCTTGATGTATTATTAAAAACAAGATTTGGAGTAAACGTAAATTCCGATTTATTATAAACGCCTAAACCTGCCGGATTTATACTCGAAGTTGAAGCATCGGCACCTAAAGCCCCAAAAGCACCTGCCATTGAAGCAAATCTTGCTGTTCCGCCATAATACATTTGAGAATATCTTAGTGCATCAATTTCATTTTGCGATATTGCACTTATACTACTAATAAAAATAATTATTATATAAAAATATTTTTTCATCTTACTTTATTAAATTATTAATGTTTTGATTGAAGAAAACTAGACATATTTATTAATTATCTTCTACCACCTGAAGAACGTCCACCACCAGAAGAACGGCTACCGCCTGAGCTTCCTCTGCTTCCTGATGAATGACTTCCTGATGAATGCCCGCCACTATAACTACCCGAGCTTCTTCCCGAAGAATGACTTCCAGAACTTCTGCTTGATGAACTTCCCGAAGAATATCCTCTTGAGCTTCCGCTTGAACGTGGAGCAGAATGGCTGCTTCCTGAACTTCTGCTGCTAGAATAACCCGAATTGCTTCTTGGCGTACTGCTTCTTGAGGTTGAGCTTCTATTTGTTCTTGAAGTTGAACTTCTTCCATAATTTGACGAGCCTGTATTTGTTCTTGAAGTTGAACTTCGCCCAGAACCAACAGCATTATTTCTGCTTGATGAACTGTTTACTCTTGCTGAACTATTTGTATTTGTTCTTGACCCAGAATTAGTGTTAGTTCTACTTGAAGAACTATTTACTCTTGCCGAGCTATTTGTATTTGTTCTGCTTGATGTACTACTATTTACACGTCCCGAAACATTTGCATTTGTTCTTCCTGATGTATTGTTATTAACACGGCTTGATGTACTATTATTAACTCTGTTAGATGTATTATTATTTACTCTATTAGATGTGTTATTATTAGTTCTACTAGAAGTATTATTAACTCTTTTACCGGAATCATAACTTACATTTGAGGTTCTATTATAATTAGATGCAAAACTGTTATAATTATCTCTTCCGCCTGATGAGTTAGAATACGAACCATTTGATTGACGTGCATAATTAGTTCTATCATAACTATTATAATAATATGGCGAATCGTATCCATAATATCCATCGTAATAACCATTATTATATCCGTGATTATATCCTGCCCAATAACTGCCGCCGCCATAATAAGGATAATATCCTCCATAATATCCGCCATAACCCCAGCCCCAACCTACAGAAACATTCCAACCATAGCTTGGATACCACCAATTATAACCATAATAAACACTTACTCCATAATCGTAAGGATTACAAGAATACCAATAAGAATTAGTATAGTAACTATCATAATAACAATCGCTTACACAAGGTTCGTGAAATCTTCTTATGCGAGTTGCATATTCATAATCGTAATAATCATCATAATTAAAATTATCTTCATCTTCATAATAATTATGTGTTACATAAGTATCTCCATTATCATCTACATACTGTTCGGTAGTTGATTTTGCATATTCTTCTTCTTTATTAGAATTATCAGAATATGGGTTTCCCGGTTTTACCTGTGTTGGTTTTTTATCAGAAGGTGTATAATAAACATCGTCGTATGCATAGCCTACACTGTTTGTTGTACCACAAGATACAAGTAAAATTGATGTTAAAACAACTAATATTTTTAAAGTTTTCATGACTAATCCTCCAAATTTTTATTAAGAATGATAAAATTATCAAATTTTTATTGTTTTTTTGTATAAAAATTTAATTATTTGTTCAATTTCAAATATCATACCAAAAAAAATGGCAAAAGGTATAACATCAAGAAAAGAGAATTATTCTCAGTGGTATAACGAGTTGGTTGTAAAAGCTGATTTGGCTGAAAATTCGGCAGTTAGAGGTTCTATGGTTATTAAACCATACGGATATGCAATTTGGGAAAAAATGCAGGCTCAGCTAGATAAAATGTTTAAAGAAACTGGTCACGAAAATGCATATTTTCCGTTATTTATACCAAAATCTTTTTTTAGCAAAGAGGCAAGTCATGTTGATGGCTTTGCAAAAGAGTGTGCTGTTGTAACACATTATCGTTTAAAAAACGACCCAAATGGAAAAGGTGTTATAGTTGACCCTGATGCAAAATTAGAGGAAGAATTAATTGTTCGTCCAACTTCTGAAACAATAATTTGGAGTACATATAAAAATTGGATACAATCTTATAGAGATTTACCTATTTTAATTAATCAGTGGGCAAATGTTGTGCGATGGGAAATGCGAACACGCTTATTTTTGCGTACAGCAGAATTTTTATGGCAAGAAGGTCATACAGCTCATGCTACAAAAAATGAAGCTATTGCAGAAACCAAACAAATGATAGGTATTTATTCTGATTTTGCAGAAAAATGGATGGCTATGCCTGTAATAATTGGCAGAAAATCGGAAAACGAAAAATTTGCCGGTGCTTTAGACACATATACAATTGAGGCAATGATGCAAGATGGCAAAGCTCTACAAAGTGGAACATCTCACTTTTTAGGTCAGAATTTTGCTAAAGCTTTTGATGTTAAATTTGCTGATAAATCGGGAAAATTAGATTATGTTTGGGCTACATCGTGGGGAGTTTCTACTCGTTTGATGGGTGCTTTAATAATGGCTCATTCTGATGATGCTGGTTTAATTTTACCTCCAAAGCTTGCTCCAATACAGGTTGTTATTGTACCTATATACAAAGGTGACGAACAATTAGCTGCTATAAGTAAAAAAGCTAACGAAATTGCCGAAAAGCTCAAAAATATGGGAATATCAGTAAAATACGATAATCGTGACACACACAAGCCGGGATTTAAATTTGCCGAATACGAAATGAAAGGGGTGCCTATTCGTTTAGCTATTGGACCAAGAGACATGGAGCAAGGAACAATTGAAGTGGCTCGTAGAGATACGAAAGAAAAATCTATGGCAATGATGCACGATGTTCACGAATATATTGCAGAATTACTTGATGAAATTCAAGAAAATATTTATAATAAAGCTTTAAAATTTAGAGACGAAAATACTTTTAAATCTGATGATTTTGAAGATTTTAAAACTAAAATAGAAAATGGTGGATTTGTTCTTGCACATTGGGACGGAACAGTTGAAACCGAACAAAAAATAAAAGATTTAACAAAAGCTACTATTAGATGTATTCCCGTTGAAAATGAAGAGGAAGTAGGAAAATGTATTTTAACCGGCAAACCATCAAACGAAAGAGTAATTTTTGCAAAAGCATATTAAAATTTATATGATGAAAAAAGAAGATGCTAAATCCAAAATTATCAGAACTTTAAAAGAGAAATCTGTTACAAAACAAACGGTTTATGATAATACATTAAAAACATTTAAACAAGTAAAACAAGTACTACAGGCTATTGTTAAAGATTACAACAAAGAACTGCTTGAAAATGACAAAAGAATTTTATTAGAGTATAAAGACAGAGGTGCTTTTGAAGCCGAAATAAAAATTGCCGGCGATTTGTTGGTTTTTAATATGCACTCTAATATTTTTGAGTTTGATAAAGCTAGTGGAATATGGAAAATTTCTTATGTGAAAAATGATAATTTAGCATCTTATTCAGGAATAATTAGCATCTATAATTTCTTAAACGACTCTTTTAAATATAACCGTTTTGATGATTTAGGATATTTGATTGGAAGAATTTTTATTAATAAAGAAAATCACTACTTTGTAGAAGGTAAACGTCAATTAGGTTTTCTGTATAATGATTTTGGACATAGTATTATAGACAAAGAAGCTATTAAAAATGTTATAGAATCAGCTATTTTGTATTCTCTTGATTTTGACCTACTTGTGCCAAATTACGATGATGTTAAATTTGTTACTGTTGCACAAATGAAAGAAAAAATTAACAAATCTAAAATTAAAACAGGTAAACGATTAGGCTTTCAATTTAAGAAAGATGAAGATGAAATAATTGCTTAATTTAAGGGATTGTGCTATTGCTAAATTACTAGGTACGACAAGAGAAATTAATGTAAAAT
>CAZRWZ010000114.1:0-8816 GCA_964603745.1 uncultured Bacteroidaceae bacterium
GTGAAGTTTGCTGTGCACTTACTGTTCCAATCAAAATAATTGCCGAAATTAAAATATATACTTTTCTCATATTTTTACATTTTTTACAAAACACCTAGTTATAAACACCTTAGTATTTTGATATTAAAATTATTTAAAGTTTAATTTTTCTCATTATTATAGTTGTATACTAGTTTTAAAAAAGTAAATTTAGTATAAAAAAATATAATTACAAAATTTTATTAGCTTTTTTGTTTAGATTACATAATTATTTTTATAAAAATATAGTTTTTGCTATCTGTTAATTGTAACAAAAATACTTAAATAACCACATAATATCCTTGATACTTCTTTATGTTGATTATCAAAAAATTACATGTTTTTTTTAAGAAAAATTATAATATAGTTTAAGAATTAAAAAATTGCATAAAATATTAATATTTAATTTTTTTATTAGACCTATATACATATTGATTTTATTAGATATGTTATTAAACATATCTGTATTTTAAGGAAAACTAACTATTGGCAAATTTTTTGCTTAAGCAGATTTTTATCAATTTATACAATATGAAAAAATTATTAATAATTTTAACATTCTTTTATAGCATTTTTGCTTTTTCACAAAAAGTAAAATTAGTAGATCATGTTACAGGAAAACCTGTTGATAATGTTGCTGTTTTCAACCAAAACAAAAATAACGCTTGTCTTTCAGATAGTTCAGGCTATATTGATTTATCAAATTTTAATAAAAACGACACGTTAACAATTCAACACCCAACATACGAAAGAATGAATTTATCTTATGAGAAATTTAAAAGTAACTCTACAATAGAGCTTTATAAAAGAATGATATTGATGGATGAATTTGTAATATCAGCATCTCGTACAAGGGAAAATAAAAAAGAAGTATCGTATGAAATTGATGTAATAAAACCAATTGAATTAAAAGAACAAACAAGTAATTCAAGTGCCGAAATATTAGAGTCTACAGGAAATATCATGGTTCAGAAAACACAGGGTGGTGGCGGAAGTCCAATACTTCGTGGATTTGAAGCCAACAAAGTGCTATTGGCTGTTGATGGTGTAAGATTAAATAACGCAATATACAGAAGTGGGCATCTTCAAAATTCTATTACAATAGATAATTTTATTCTCGACAGAGTTGAGGTAATTTATGGACCTTCGTCTGTTATATATGGTAGCGATGCCCTTGGTGGGGTTATACATTACTATACAAAAAGTCCAATTTTCCCTGATAGTGCCAAATTTAAATCGAATGGTGATGCGTATATAAAATATTCTTCGGCAGATAATGGAATGATGGGGCATTTTAATATTACTTATGCCAGAAAAAAAATAGGTGGTATTTCATCTGTAACACATAAAATAATTAATGATTTAACAGTTGGTTCAAACAGATTGCCGGCTTATAAAGACTGGGGAAAAACTCCTTATTATGTAGAAACTATAAATGGCGTAGATTCAACACTAACTAATCCAAATCAGAATATACAAATAGGAACGGGTTATTCTCAAACAGATTTTTTACAGAAAATAATATATAAACCAACTAAATATATAGATTTTATTGCAAATTTTCAGTATTCAACATCATCAAATATTAATAGGTACGATAAGTTAAATCAAATGAAAAATGGAAATTTAAAATATGCTGAATATTATTATGGTCCACAAAACAGATTATTGGGAGCTTTAACAACTAAAATTAATAAAGAAACTTTTTTATTTTCAAATATTAATATGAATATCTCTTTTCAAAAGATTGATGAAGATAGAATAAGTAGAAAATTTAGAAATGAAAAAAAATTATATCAAGAAGAAGATGTTAATGTTTATGGTTTCTCAATAGATACTCGAAAAAACATTAATAAAGGATATATAAATTACGGTATTGAATCGTATTATAACAATGTTGAATCGAAGGCTTTTTATCGAAATATTAACAATGGAGAAGAAACAATTGCTCAAACAAGATATCCTGATGGCGGTAGCCAATATAGTAATTTTGCAGCTTATTCATCAATAAAATACAATTTAAGCAAAAAACTATTTTTGTTAGGGGGATTTAGATATTCATATATAAATGCAGTGTCTAGTTTTGATAATCAAGATTTTATAGCTTTGCCGTATAATAAGATTACTGTGTCAAACGGAGCTCCTACAGCTAGTATTAGCACAATTTATTATCCGCAAGATAATTTAAAAATAGCTGTTATTGCATCAACAGGATTTAGAGCCCCTAATGTAGATGATTACGGGAAAATAAGAGCTAAACACGATTTAATTACTCTGCCAAACGATAAATTAAAACCAGAATATTTATACAATTTAGAAACTAATATTGATAAAACAATTGATGGATATATTAAAGTTGGAGGAACATTTTATTACAGTTTTTTAACTAATGCAATAGTGCGTGGATACTCAAATCTTAATGGTGTAGATACTGTTTTATATGATGGCGATTACTATCATATAATATCTAATTTTAATACAGATGAAGCATATATTTATGGTATGAATTTTTATATCTCATCAGATTTAAATAGCGAATGGTCTTTTTATTCTAAATTAAATTTTACAATAGGGCAGAATATTACTAAAAACGAGCCTTTAGGGCATATTCCACCATTTTTTGGAAAATCTGCGGTAAAATATTATGCAAATAAGTTTACACACGAATTATTTTTTAATTATAGTGGGTGGAAAAAGATTGAAGATATGTCACCATTTGGAGAAGATAACGAATCTCAGGCTACCGAAGATGGGTTTCCCGGTTGGTATACAATAAACTATAAGTTTAATTACACTATAAATAAGCACTTATTTTTGCAGTTTGCTGTAAATAATATTCTTGATAAATATTATAAAAATTTTGCTAGTGCAGTTGGTTCTTCTGGTAGAAATTTTATTGTTTCGTTAAGAGCTTCTTTCTAGACAGTAGCTATTTGACAACCTCTTGAGCTTCTTTTATAATGCTTCGTGCAAGCTTTTGGTTTATGCCAATTTCAATTAGTTTTTGGCTATTAGTAACAACATCTTTGCATATCACAATTCCGTTAGAAAGCATTTTCTTTTTTGCATCACGGTTTGCCGAGCTTAGCGATGTAACAGGGTGAAAGTTAGCCCTATCTATCCAGTCTCTTAAACAGTTTCCTTTTGGATAATCCCACGAAATTAATTGCAAACCTGCACATTTACCAAAGTCAATTGCATCGCCAGAAAAACGGGTGTTTGTTACAATCATACCCTTAAATTTGTAATCTTTGTTTTTAGGTAAGTTAGAAAGGTTATTTTTTATATCGTGAAAACGAGAGTTAATATATAAGGGTATTTTTACATCATTTTTGTGTCCTTTTTTTTGATGAAATTTACATTCTACATAAACTTTAGTATCATTGTTAATTGCAACAACATCAACTTCGTGAGTAACACACTTGCCTTGTATTATTTGCCCAACACTTACTTCATATCCTTGTTCTTTTATAAGTTTGCTTACAAAAATTTCAAATGGATATCCTGTAGGTCCAAATTCGAGTAAAGCATTTTTTAAACTGTAATGAGCCGATAGTTTTTTAGATTTTTTTCTAAGTACAGAAAATGCAATTTGATATATTTTTTTAGTTGTTATACCATCATAAAGCTGAGGTTTTATTTTGATAATAATTTCGTCTATATTTTCTTTTGTTGCTCCTGTACGCATTAATGCAGAGATTAATTTATTTATATCAAAATCTACAATTTCGTTATTGTTTTTTTTAACTTTCATTTGTTTATTTTGGTTTATTATTTAGAGTAACAACAATAGGATAATGGTCAGAAATAGGAATTTTAGGGCATTTATAATCTAAAGCTTCTATTCCATTAGAATATAATACATAATCTATTCTAAAAGAAGGAAAAGTACCGTTATATGTTCTGCTCATTCCTGTTCCGGCTTCAATAAAAGCATCGTGTAAATTTCCTTTTGCGGTGTGATATGTATATGATATTGGTGTATCATTAAAATCGCCGCAAACAATTACTTTATAAGGAGACATTTTTATTAAACTATGTAAACTGTTTGTCTGAATTGCTCTCATTTTATATGCATCTCTTAGTTTTACAATTAATGGTTTTGCTTCTTTAAATGCAACGCTATCAATTGATTTCTCAACATCTTCTATAAATTTATAGTCTTCGGGTTGAAATCTAATAGATTGTAAATGAGTGTTAAATACTCTTATTGTGTCTGCGTTTATTAATAAATCGGAATAAATAATAATATTTGAAGTGTTCTCAAATTCAAAAAAATCTGATTTTAGAATAGGATATTTACTAAAAGTTGCAATTCCAAATTTATATTTGTTAGAGCTTAAATCGGTGTTTTTAAAATAAAAGTTTTTTGTTTTTAAAAAAGAGATAATAGAATCTGTTGTAATAAATTTTTTTGTTTCATCTTCGTAGTATTCCTGAAAACATATTATATCTGGGTTTTCTTTTTTAAGGAAATCAAAATATTTGTTTCTGTTAATTTTGTTTTCTTTCCAATTGTATAAATCGAACTGGCGTACATTGTACGATATTATCTTAAAATTATTAGTGTCATTATCATTATTTGTGAAATTGATATTAAAAAAATCGGATAAAAAACTAAAACCAATAATTATAAAAAGTAAATTAATGATAATTAAAATCTTTTTTCTTTTTATAAAAATCCAAAAAAGAAGAAATAGAAAATTAATTATATAAATAAAAATAAACCCTAAGCCAAAAAACTGAAAAATACTATAATCTCTAGGGTCAATATATATTGAAAGATACGACCCAATTAAACTAACAATTGCAATAATGTTAATACTAATTAGTAGATATTTTACAAGTTTAGACATTTAATAATTGTTATTTTTTACTTGCATTAAAGAGCAATGCTTTTTCCTCTTTAGTTAAACTATTGTATCCCGATTTTGATATTTTTTCTAAAATTACATTAATTTTTTCTTGCTCACTAGCTTTTCTTGTGTTGTAAGAAATATCTTGAGCATGAGAATATGCAGAATTAGAATATTTAACTTTCATTTTTGGTTTTCTTCGTTTGAATACAGAAAAAATATTATCTAAAACTTTATCGAAACCTTTGGCAATATTTTTGCCTTTTTTGTATTGACTTATATAAATAAAACCAAACATTGCACCTCCTATATGTGCAAAATGCCCACCTGCATTATCACCCGAAAGGCTTAAAAAATCTATTGCAATATAAGCCAAAGCTATGTATTTTAGTTTTACTGCTCCAATAAACATTAAATTTAGTTTGTTGTCGGGGATATAAAAAGCTATTGCAAAAACTATTGCCATTACTGATGCTGATGCCCCAATTGCATGAGAATCTAGATTAGCAAATTTAGGAATAAAACTAAATGATGCTATATAAACTAAAGCACCAAATATTCCTCCAAGAACATAAACGCTTAATAGTTGTTTTTGACTAAGATATTCGAGAAAAATCTTTCCAAACCAAAACAATACTAACATATTAAAAAGTATATGCAGAAAATCTTCGTGAAGAAACATGTAGGAGATTATAGTCCATGGTTTTATTATTAACTCCGAGATGTTATCAGGCACTGCTAAAAAATCGATAAGAGAGAATGTGCTTATCTGAAACAAATTAATTATTACTTCAAAAAGTCCAACAAAAACAAAAACGGCAAGATTTATATAAATAAGCTTTGTTAGAGAAGAGCCTTCTTTGAAAGATAATTTTATTTCATCAATAATATTATTCACTTTTTTCTAGTTTTTTCAAAAATAACAACAATAAAGAGTTTTAACAAAAACACTGGTGTTAAAAAATAAAAAAGGTCATCAAGTAATTTTGAAGACCTTTTTTAAAAGAATATATACTCAGTATATCTAGTTTTTCGGGAATTTATACAAATAGATAAAACCTAAAAAACTATGTGCTTTGAGTATTAATTAATAACAGATTCTACAAGAATAGATACTTTGTTATTATTAAGTTCAACTAAACCACCGGAAATATTAATAAAAATTTCTTTTCCATTTACGGGAATAACTTTTATTTCTCCTTTATCAAGAGACGACACTATAGGAGCATGATTATTCATCATTTCGAATGAACCATCAGAGCCCGGAACTTTTACAAGTGTAATTTCTCCTGAGAATAATTTTTTATCGGGTGTTATAATTTCTAAGATCATAATTCTTAAGCTTCTACTTCTTTAAGCATTTTTTCTCCTTTTTCCATTGCTTCTTCAATTGTTCCAACAAGGTTAAAGGCTGCTTCGGGATATTTATCAACTTCGCCATTAAGAATCATATTAAATCCTTTTATAGTGTCTTTAATATCAACAAGAGTTCCTTTTAAGCCTGTAAATTGTTCGGCAACATGAAAAGGTTGAGATAAAAATCTTTGAACACGTCTTGCACGGTGTACAACAAGTTTATCGTCTTCCGATAATTCGTCCATTCCAAGAATTGCAATAATATCTTGAAGCTCTTTGTATCGTTGTAGAATTTCTTTTACTTTTTGTGCTGTGTTATAATGTTCGTCTCCAACAACATCAGGAGATAAAATTCTTGATGTAGAATCTAAAGGATCTACCGCAGGATAAATACCTAATTCTGCAATTTTTCTGCTTAATACTGTTGTGGCATCAAGGTGAGCAAATGTTGTAGCAGGAGCAGGGTCTGTTAAATCATCAGCAGGTACATAAACCGCTTGTACAGAAGTAATTGAACCGCTTTTTGTTGAAGTAATACGTTCTTGCATAGCACCCATTTCAGATGCTAATGTTGGTTGATATCCTACAGCTGAAGGCATACGACCTAAAAGTGCAGATACTTCGGAACCGGCTTGTGTAAATCTAAAAATATTATCAATAAAAAATAATATATCACGACCTTGACCTTCGCCATCGCCATCACGAAAACTTTCTGCAACAGTTAATCCTGATAAAGCAACAGAAGCACGTGCTCCTGGAGGTTCGTTCATTTGACCAAAAACAAGTGATACTTGCGAAGTTTTCATAGCTTCTTTATCTACTTTAGATAAATCCCAACCGCCTTCTTCCATACTTTTAAGAAATTCTTCGCCGTATGTCATTACACCACTTTCTATCATTTCTCTAAGCAGGTCGTTACCTTCACGAGTTCTTTCTCCTACGCCTGCAAATACTGATAATCCATCGTGTCCTTTGGCTATATTGTTAATTAATTCTTGAATTAAAACAGTTTTGCCAACTCCGGCACCACCAAATAACCCAATTTTACCGCCTTTTGAATATGGCTCAATTAAATCGATAACTTTTATACCTGTAAATAAAACTTCTTTTTCTGTTGTTAAATCTTTAAATGCAGGTGCTTCTCTATGTATAGGATATCCATTTTCTTTTGGAAGTAAACCAATACCATCAATTGTATCGCCTGTTACATTTAATAAACGTCCTTTAACTTGCTCACCAATAGGCATTTTTATAGGACTGCCGGTAACCAATACACTCATACCACGAGATAATCCGTCGGTAGAATCCATAGCAATTGTACGAACTGTTTGTTCTCCAACGTGTTGTTGTACCTCAATAACAATGTTCGATGCACCGTCTCTTTCAATTTCTAAAGCATCATGTATATTCGGAAGATCACTTTTCTTTTCAAACGCAACATCTACCACAGGTCCAATTACCTGAATGACTTTTCCTTTTACTGACATTATATTATATATTTTTTAATTCTTTTTAAACTACAAAAGTATGCTTTTTTTGTAACTTTATATAATAATTTTTGTTCTTTTTAAAAATTGACTGATATGCTTATAGGGTAAACTTTATTTTATTTAATTTTTATGTTTTAGCAGTTTTAAATATCTTTCTTTTATAGTTTCTGTAATTATTGAAAGTTTTAAAAAGAACGTATTGATAGTGATAAGGAAATTTATATGAATAAAAAAAAAAGAAAAAGACTAAAAGATATTAAAATATTATATGTATAATTGTAAAATAATTTAGAATTAATAAACTTAAAAACTTTTATTTGATGAAAAAAACATTTATAATTTTAGGGTCTGTAGTTATTATGGCTACTTTAAATTCTTGTGGTAATAGCGAAACTACGGAAGAAAATAATGCAGTTGCAACTGATACAATTGAAGCTGTTGATAATGCAGAGGTTGAAGCTGCTGATGTAAATGAAGAAGCAGAACAAAGTCATTTTGCTGTAATGGACAGTGATGGTGATGGCAAAATTACTAAAGAAGAGTTTGTTGCTCATGTAACAAAAGAATTTGCAGAAAAAGATGCTAATGGTGATGGTAAAATCACTAAAGAAGAGTGTGACCATTTTGATGCATTAAATACTGACGGAGATGATTTTATTTCTGATGAGGAATTTGAAGCAGGTCATGGTAATATGTTTGCAAAAATGGATGCAGATACCGACGGTTTTGTAACCGAAGAAGAAATGAACGCTCATGTGGCTAGTATGGAAGAAGACGGTAAGGAGTAAGTTAATAATAAACTGATTAGAAAGGGTTGAACTTTATGTTTAACCCTTTTTTATTGGCACAAACAGAGTTGAAAACTATGAACTTTAGTAGATTCTAAAAATTAAAAAACATAAACCTTAGAACAATTTAAATTAAACCAGATAAGACATATAAGAGCATATAAGATTGTAATTGATAATTAGGGTCTGCTGAGAAATGCATAATAAGTTGTTACAAAGCTACTTAATCCAAAATACGCTATTGTAAATGCACACTTTTTAAAACATATGTACTTATAAGTTTGCATTTACAAATGTTAAAATCATAG
>CAZRWZ010000115.1:0-8813 GCA_964603745.1 uncultured Bacteroidaceae bacterium
CTAAATAGAGCTTGTCTATAAAGTCCGATTTCTGCATTGTTGCTCAAAATTTTGATTATCTAACGGCATAATATATATTAAACATAGGTGATTTTGAAAATTAAATTGATATCATTTGTAAAAACTCATTTTCTGAAATAATTTTTACACCAAATTTTTCGGCTTTTTCTAATTTACTTGGACCTATTTTGTTTCCTGCCAAAAGATAATCTGTTTTTTTAGAAACAGAACTTTGATTTTTTCCGGCATTATCTTCAATCATTTTTTTAAGCTCATCGCGAGAATATTTTTCAAAAGTTCCGGAAATAACTATTGATAAACCTTTTAGTTTATTAGAGTGTGGCTCGTTTGTTTCTTCTGTAAATAGTTTTACTCCATATTTTCTGAGTTTATCTATTATTTCAATATTTTTTTCATTTTTAAAATATTCAACAATACTTTTTGCAATAACATCACCAATTTCATCAATTTCGGCAAGTTGTTCTTCACTTGCTTGCATCAAACTTTCTATAGAATTAAAATGTTTTGCAATTATTTTTGCTACAGTTTCGCCAACATATCTAATGCCAAGGGCATAAATTATTCGGGCATAAGTAATATTTTTTGATTTTTCGATACTTTCTAATAAATTATCGGCAGATTTTTCGGCAAAGCGTTCAAGTTTTAATAAGTTATCGCGATTAAGCGAATATAAATCAGCAATATTAGTAATTAAATTTGCCTCAACAAGCAGTTTTACTGTTGCTTCAGCTCCAGCAATATTCATTGCTTTACGAGAGAAAAAATGCTCTATTCTACCAATTATTTGTGGTGGGCAAGCATACTCGTTTGGGCAAAAATGTTTTGCCTCGCCTTCTTGTCTAACAAGTTCTGTTTTGCACTCCGGACAATGTGTAATATATTTTGTTATCGGCAAATTATCTGGACGTTTATTTTTATTTACAGCAACAACTTTTGGAATAATTTCGCCTCCTTTTTCTATAAACACATAATCTCCAATACGAATATCGAGTAATTCTATTTGGTCGGCATTGTGCAAAGATGCACGTTTCACAACTGTTCCGGCAATATGCACAGGCTCAAGATTTGCAACAGGAGTTATGGCTCCTGTTCGTCCTACCTGATAATCGATGCTTAAAACTTTTGTTTCTACTTGCTCTGCTTTAAATTTATATGAAATTGCCCATCGTGGAGATTTTGCTGTTAATCCTAGTTCTTCTTGCAAATCTAAATCATCAACTTTTATTACAATTCCATCAATATCAAAAGCTAAGTTAAAACGCTCTTTATCCCAATATTCTATATATTTTGCAATTTCTTGAATATTTTTTGCTTTTTGTACTTGCTCCGGAACTTGAAAACCCCATTTTCGTGCTTTTTCTAAGTTTTCATAATGCGATTTAGAAGGCAAGTTTTCTCCTAACATATAATATACATAACAATCTAAATTTCGCTTAGCAACTTCGGTAGAGTTTATTAGTTTTAGGCTGCCACTTGCTGCATTTCGTGGATTTGCAAAGGCTGTATCTCCGTTTGCAATACGTTCTTTATTTAGCTTATCAAAAACTTTATGAGGTAAAACAATTTCTCCTCGCATCTCAAATTCTTTAGGGAAATCATTGCCTTGCAATTTTAAAGGAATACTTTTTATTGTTTTTACATTTGCTGTAACATCATCGCCTTTAACTCCATCGCCACGTGTAATACCTTGAACTAAAAATCCATTTTTATATATTAAACTTATGCTTGTGCCATCAAGTTTTAACTCTGTAACATATTCAAATTCGTGTTCTATTGTTTTTTTTATTCGAGTATCAAAATTGTTTAACTCATCAATATTATATGTGTTGCCAAGCGAAAGCATCAGATATTTATGTTCAACTTGTTTAAATTCGTTAGAAATATCGCTACCTACTCTTTGCGTTGGAGAATTAAGTTTTGCAAACTCTGGAAACATTTTTTCTAGAGTTTGTAATTCGTTCATTAAAATATCGTATTCAAAATCGGTAATTTTTGGATCTGATAAAACATAATAATTATAATTATGTTGTTCTAATTTTTTTTGTAAAAATACTATCCTTTCTTTTGCGTCTTTTTTGTTCATAATTAATTAGATAGGGTGTTTAAATATCTGAAATAGATTTATATATTTTATTTTTATTAATTAAATTTGGGATTATTCCTATTTTCTCGAACATAGCTTTAGTTTGTCCTTCGATACCTACAAACAAAATATTAACTCCCTTTTTTTGAAGTTCAATTATAACTCCTTCCATTGCGTATAAACCGCTTTGGTCTACATAAGGCACTTTATCCATTACAAAAATTATGTTTTTAACATCTAAAGGTAAGGTTTTAATTTTTGCATTAAATCCTGATATCATACCAAAAAACAAAGGACCGTTAATATACTTAATATATGTACTATCTTTAATATTATTAGGTAAATTATAATTAGTATTTTGTTCGTTTTCATCTGTATTAAATTCATTTAAAGATGTAAGTTTGCTTTGTCCTTCAACAATTTCGCCTGCTTTAATCATAAATATTAGTGATGATAAAACCATGCCAACCGCCACAGCTACCAGTAAATCTACAAACACGGTTAAAAACAATACAATAAGCATTATAATTGCATCGGAACGAGGTATTAGTTTAATATGTTTAATTCCTTTGTAATCAATAATTCCTAAACCTACGGTGATTAAAATACCTGCCAAAACAGCATTAGGGATATGACCTACCAAACCACCTAATCCTAGTAAGATTGCTGTAAGTAATAATCCTGCAAATACTCCCGACAAACGAGTTCTACCACCAGAATTAATATTTATAACCGTTCTCATTGTTGCTCCTGCACCTGGTAAACCACCAATTATTCCGGCAGCAATATTCCCCAAACCTTGCCCAATTAATTCTTTGTTACTATTGTGTTTTGTTTTGGTTATGTTATCGGCAACAACCGATGTTAACAAAGAATCTATAGCTCCTAATGCTGCTAATGTAGCTGCATATTCAAAAATAACTATTAATTGTTTATAATTAGTAAAAATCGATAAAAAGCTGAAGCTTATTTTTGGTAAACCAGAAGGGATTTCTCCATTTGAATTTATTTTTAATATTACATCGTTCGGTAAAATAAAGAAGACTGCAATTGAAACAAATAAAAGAGCAACAAGACTTGCAGGAACTTTTTTTGTGATACGAGGTAATAAATAAATTATTAAAACAGTAATTATAGCTACACCTATAGAATAAATATTAATTAACTCAGGTATTTTATGAATATTAAATATTGTTCCAAATGCTCCTCCTGAAGGGCTAGTAGCTCCAAAAAAAGGAAATATTTGTGTAATAACGATTATTAAACCTATGCCACTCATAAATCCTGACACAACTGGATATGGAATATATTTAATATATTTTCCTAGTTTAAAAACGCCTAATAAAGCCTGAATTATTCCGGCTAAAACAAATGTTGCAATAATAATTGGCATAGCATTTTCTATACTTCCTGATTTATTAATTGTTTCTGAAATAAGCACAGCCGACACAACTGTCATTGGTGCAGTTGGTCCACTAATTTGAGTTTTTGTGCCGCCAAATAATATTGCAACAATACCTAAAGCTATTGCACCATAAAGTCCTGCTATTGCACCTAATTCTGTTTGCTCGCCAAAAGCTAAAGCTAAAGGTAAGGCAACAATACCTGCAGTTATACCACCAAATAAATCACCATTTATATTAGAAAAAATATTTTGTTTTCCCATACTTTAAATATTTATTGGTCACAAATATAGTTAAAACTATGCACTTTTAGTGCATTTCGCTTTCAGTGTCTAAAAAGTAAAAGATATTAGAGCTTAGACCCTAAAGGGTCTGCTGACAAATCCATAAAAGCTTGTTTTTGAACTATTTAAAACAAAGCATCCCATTGTAAATGCAAACTTTTTAATAGTATATTCTTATAAGTTTGCATTTATAAATGTTAAAATTACAGTTTTATGCTTACTCTGATGCACATCATATTTTTATCTTCTTCAATTTGAGGTATATTTATACATCTGCATTTCAGAAAATAAAAATCTAATGCACCTCAGAGATTTTCAGCAGACCCTAAATAATTAACAATCTTGCCGCAAGCATCGAATAATTAAATATCCCAATAGGATTAAAAAAAGCCTCAAGATATCTTGAGGCTTTTTTTTATAAGTTAAATCTATTTTTATCTAACAATTGTAACAGTACCATTATAATGTTCATCGTCATTATTTACATTGATGATATACACATAAGAACCAAATGGTAATTCTTTCCCATTATATGTTCCGTCCCATTGATTACTAGAATCGCCATATTCTTCGCCTGTTCCTGAGAAATCAAAAAGAATATCTCCCCAACGGTTGAATATTTTTATATCAACTTTTCTATAAGCTTGAATATTTGTGATTCTAAATTTATCGTTTTTACCATCATTATTTGGTGTTATAACAGATGGGATAATAAGTGGTATATCTATTTTATACAAATTAGATACTTTACAATTATTTGCATCTGTAATTGTTATATAATAATCTCCTGTGTATAAATTTAATATTTCATTATTAGTTTCTCCATTAGACCATAAATATGTATAATCTGGTGTTCCTCCTATTGGATTTACTACAATATTACCATAATTATTATCATAAAAAATACTATCTGTTATTAGCATTTCATTAGGATTTAATAATGTATCCGAAAGCATTTTTTTACAAGCATTATGGTCTGTTATAGTTACTTCGTAAATTCCTGCACATACAGCGGGTAAATCTTGACTTGTACTTCCATTAGACCATAAATAGGTATAATCTGGTGTTCCTCCATCAACTATTAAATCTAAACTTCCTGTTGTGTCGTTATAACAAGTAGGGTCTGTATGGTTTGTAATGTAAACGCTTAATTCTGCTTGTGGTTGATTTACTATTATAGTATCAGAAGCCGAACAGTTATATGAATCGGTTATTGTTACATAATAAGTACCTTCAATCAAATCATCGGCAACGCTATCATTTAAAAGTGTATCGTGTTCCCAGTTATATACAAATGGAGCAAAATCATTATTTAACATTGATGTGATACGTCCTGTTGAATCACCATAACATTTAACATCAATAACTGTTGAAATAACTGTTGGGTCAATTCCTGCATCATCAACTGTAATATTAAGTATTTCTTCACATCCGTGGGCATCAGTTACTGTTACAGTATAAACACCTGCTGCAAGACCTGAAATATTATCGGTAGTTTCTGATGTTCCCCAATTATATGTATATGGTGGAGTTCCTTCGCTAACATTTAAATGAATACTACCTGTATTTCCGCATAATGCTTCGTTTGCATATTCATTAACAGTTAATTCGTTAGGTTGATCTATTGTTACATTATCAACAGTAACACACATTCCTGCATCGGCAACCCAAATTTGGTAATTACCTGCTTGCAAACCTGTGAATGTACCATTAGATTGTGTTGTAGCTCCATCGTCTATACTAAAATGAACTGCTCCCGAGCAATAAATAGTAATTGTTCCTGTATAATCACCAAAGCACGAACAATCTGTTACTACAATACTATCAATAGGTGGTGCCGAAGCATTGTTTATTGATGTATTTGATGTGTCTGAACATAAATTCGCATCTACAACTATTATATCATAATTACCTCCATTTAAACCTGTAAATGGAGTGGTAGCAGAAAAACTTGTTCCGTTATCAATAGAATACTGATATGGTGTTGTTCCATTACTTACATTTATATCTAAACTTCCATTAGGATTAGGACAGTTTGTTACATCAATAACATCAATATTATCAATTACCGGCAGTGGATATACTGTTACGGTAATTGTATCGAAATTCTGACAACCTGTTGCTGCGATTTCTCCTGTTACAATATAATCTTCTGTGTTTTGAGGTGCAAACATTACACTATCAGAAATATTATTAGGTGTCCAAGTGTAAGTATCGGCATCTCCACCTACACCGTATAGTAATAATGAATCTCCCAAACATACAGCAGTATCATTGTCATTTGAGTATGCTGCAACATATGGTAAAGGATTTACCACAACATCAATTGTATCAAAATCTTGACAATTTGTTGTGTTATTTGTTGCTGTAACAATATATTGATTAGTAATATCTGGAGTAAATGCTGTTGCATTTGTAACATTATTGTTCCACATATAAGTATCGGCATTACCTGTTGCTGTTAAAACAACATCTTCTCCTAAACATAAGGTCTTGTCTGCTTCATCACAATCAATAGAGATAGTTGGTAAAGGATTAATAGTAACTACTAGATTAGCAGTAGCTGTATTAAAACCATCATTAACTTCTACTGTGTAAGTTGTGGTAACAGTTGGGCTAACAGTAATAGCATCGTTAGTAGAGCTAAAACCCGAAGGTGTAGATGACCAGGTGTAATTATAAGATCCACTACCTCCTGAACCTGCCGCTGAAAGTGTTACCGATTCGCCAATACAAATTGCTGTATCATTACCTGCAATATCAATAGATAGTGGTCCTCCTGTAATAGTTATTGTAATATCATCGTTATTTACACAATGTGTTGTTTGGTTTTCTACTGTTAGTGTAAATATTGTTGTAGTACTTAAATTCTGTGTTGTTGGATGTAGAATACTTGCATTTACAATATCTGATGCAGGTGTCCAAGCATAATCAAAACCATTTGGATTTGAATTTCCATTAACAGTAGCATCGTTTAAAGTTGTAGATGTACCATTTGATATTGAATAATCTGCTCCTGCAAAAACATTTGGTAATGGATTAATTGTTATATTTTTAGTATCCTCATCATCGCAAGTTGTTGCATCTATTGTTTCGGTAACATGTACAGTACCACTATTGCCTGAATTCCAATGCACTGTTATGCTATTAGAGTTTTGCCCATTTGCAATACTACCTCCTGTTACTGTCCAAGAATAAGAATGCCCATTATGGTTTGTAACAGTATAAACCTCATCACTTTCGGCACAAATTGTAAATGTTCCTGTTATATTTGGTGTTGGATTTTGATTTACTGTTACTTTAACTTGCCTACATAATGTTGTATTACAATCCCCTTCTCCTCTTACATAATAAATAGTTGTATTATTTGGTGTTACTGTAATAGAATTACCAGTACCAATTGCGGCACCTGTTCCGCAACCATTTTTATACCATTTCCATGAAGCTCCTGTTCCGAGTGTTCCTCCATTTTTGGTTATAGTAACGCTTTCTCCTTTACAAATGGCATAATCATGAGTAAAAGGAGTAGGTCTAGTTGATTTTGTTTTCATATGAATTACAACATTGTCGTTAGCTGAATTTCCGCAAGAATCTCTAAATGTTACGGTATATGTTGTATTTGTTGTAGGCGATACTGTAATATCTTGAGTATGTCCTATTACATTAGAACCATCTGACCAAGTAAAACCTACTAAGTTACCACTTGTAACAGTTGATTCTAAATTTATATCATCTCCACTACATATAGATGTAGCTTGTGTTGTAATATGACCATGTACGTCGGCAAAATCGTGCAAAAATATTGTATCTTCTACTGTAACAGGATTACATGGGCAACCACTTGTATTTGTTACTATTATTGTTTCTTCGCCTTCTGTTACACCATCTTGTATTGTGTTTAAATCTATAACAACAGCCATTTGTCCTGCAGGTATAGTAGCATTAGGATATTCAGATAAAGTATAATCGGTATTATATGTTGCTGTTCCCGAGATATTATAAGGGAATGTTAAATCTTCTCCAATAGTTGAGGCATCTGGTCTAGTAAAAGTTACTTGTGAACTACAACCTTCGTAAGAATCTTTAATACCTGTTGCATTAGCAATATCTAATATAACTCCTGTTCCTGATGAAAAACTATTTGCTTCTAATAATACTGCAGAGTTAAATTCAGTATCTGCAACATCTGCAATACATAATTTTATATGATATGTTTCACATTGTTTAACTGGAGCTTTTGCTGTTAAAACAGTAGTGTAACCATCAAACTCGCATGTTGTACCACCAACATTATCAACAAAATATTGGCAATTATTACAAGGTCCTGTACTAGTCTTGTCTGCAGCTGCATAACCATTATTAACATTGTTTATAGCAACAGCAGTTGATGTGCCAGGTATTAAGGCAATATTTACATTGTTATATGTTCCTCCGCCAGGTTTTGGTCCAGATAAAAAGAATGCAAAAACATCATTGAAAGCGTCATTTACAAATTCGTGATATTCTTCTGATGCAAACAAGTAATTAAAGTGCATTGTATCCGATTGAGGTTTAAAATCAAATTCTAATGTTGCAGCGTCATAAGTATATTCAGGAGCTACAATAGCGTCCAATAAAGTATTACCTGGTGTATTAAAGGATGTAGTAGTATTTGTATCGGCATTAGGTCCTTTGGCGTCATTAACATCTCCAGATGAAAGAATTATACCATTATTATCGCCAAAGCCAAATATATTACCACCTGTATAATAGCCTATACCATCAGTAGAACCTGTATAATTAATATTTGTTGCTGTTAGGCATCCTGTTACTAACACATCGTTAACTAACTCATCAACAGTGTATAGGTCTTTATCTGCTGTTAGCATATCACCAGGGTCGTAAGTGCAAATTTTAAATGCTCCTAAATTATAATCACCAGGTTGCCATACTCTGATATAAATTTGTTGATTTGCTAAACCAAGTGAAGGATCAATATATTTTGATGCTTTTTTATTACAAGTAAAATCTTGAAAACATAAA
>CAZRWZ010000116.1:0-8805 GCA_964603745.1 uncultured Bacteroidaceae bacterium
ATTTATATCCGCAATTTGGACAAGTTCGGTATTTCATTTTAATTATCTTTTAATTATAAATCTCCATAAAAAATCTACCAAATTTATAATATGAACTGAATATTAAACCAATAGATTGACTTTTTGCATTTAATTTTATTCTTTTATTCTCATTTTCCATGATAAATTAAAACTAATTACATGCCCATATTTAAATTCTGTTTTTGGTTGTACCCTGAAGAAATCTGATCTGTATTTAATACCTATACTAAAATACCTGCCAAATTTATAATCTGAACTAAAAATAAATCCGAATGCTTGATTATCTCCAATATATTCATAAGTATAATCGTTTCCTTCAGAATAAGTAGTATCGATACAATATTGTATTAACATATTATACGAATAACTTAAACCAGCTCCTATAGTAATCTTTTTTATTGTCTTATTACTATATATACTTGTATAAACTGAATTAATACTTATATGACCAACTTCAATATTTATTGGAAAATCAGTTAAATAATTAATATCGAAAGTAATAAAATTAGATTCGCTTCTGTAATAATCTATTCCAGAAGATAAACCAAGAATACCTGTACTAGAAACATGAGTTTTATTTTCTTGATTAACATAAAAATTATTAATTGTTGGTACAGAAAAGGATAGGAAAATTTGTCCTTTCTTAGTTTTATAATTTTGTGCAAAATCTGGAATTATATACTTATTGCTTAAACTTGTATCTAAATTTATAACTCTTCCATAAGAAAATCTTTTTGGACTTGCCAAATCTATTAAATATCCATACATAAAGAAATAATTTAAAAATTTATATTGGTTACTTAATGAGGATTTAACTAAAAAATCAATATTACTCGTATCTGTAATTAATTTAATTGGTAAATTTTCTTTTGAACGTTCAACTTTTATTAATGCAGGTAATGTATAAATACTATCTTTAAACTCTGCTTTAGCACTAGGTATTTCAGTTTCTACTACAATATATTGTGTTTTTTTATTAAGAATAGAAGCACATGAATTTAACAAAAATATCGTAATAATTATAAAACTAAAGAAAATAATATTTACTTTTTGTTTTTGCATAATTGAACTTTACAAACTTTCAACTTTATGAACTTTAAACTTACTCATCAGCACTAAACATAGGGTCCCAAGCAGGTAACATTGTTGGTTTTTGGTCTAATATTTTTAATGTTTTTTTATCAATATATTCTTTCTTTATAACTACACGAAACATATATTCGTTAAACCAATCATCAGAAAATATAAGATATCCGTTATAACCGTAGCTAGCACCCCAAGAATTTTCGAACATCCATTTTGTAGGTGTTTCGTTTTTATCTACATCAACAGCTACAAGAGACATGCCGTGCGAAGAACCACTCTCGAAAGTTTGAATTCTTGCTTTTTTATCCATATTAAATTTTACATTAAATAAACTTTCGTAATCAAAATTATTAGGATCTAATGTGCCGTTTTCTTTGTTTAAGAATTTGCCTACATCGCACGAAGCGTACATTGCATCATTATTTTTGATGCTTTTTACAGCATATTTTTTAATTTCTTCGGAAGGTAAATTTATATATTTCCAATTTTGTCCTTCTTGTATATTTCTGTCAAGTTCAATTTCGTAAAGTTTATAATATTCGCGAGTTGGGTCGTTCATAAATAAAACATAATTATTTTGGTCGAAACCGGGAACAACTTCTGCAAAAAACGATTTTGGCGTATATGTTTTGTATTCGGTAAGATTTCCATCTTTATCTTTTACACGCCATTGAAATTCGCTTGGCGGTTCTCCTAAGTTGATTGCTAAAATCTTATAAATATCACCAAGCATTTTAATTTTTAAAGGTTTAGTGTCTTTACTGTTGTTTTTTGCATCTCTTAAGCTAAGCCCATCTTCACGTAATTTACGATTTATTATACGTATCATCATACTTGTGCTTTCGCTAGAATTTGTTTCGGGCATAACCGATGCAGGAACAGCTCCATATTTTGTTACAACATTTGCAAGCGAATTCCATACACCGCCATCGTTTACAGGGTTTTTGAAATAATGAGAAACTTCTCTGCTATCCATTGTTTTATCAGCAGAGGCAATTACAGCTTCCATAAATAAATTAGATTTTTCTAAAATATCCCAAAAATACAAGTAGTTAGTTGAGAAAAAGAATTTATCAATATTTAGTTTTTCTGCTGCTATTGGGCGAAGCACGTTTAAACCGGTAAACATCCAACATCTGCCAGAACTTTTTTGATTGCTGATGCCGTTTACATCTACTTTATATTTGAATTCTCCGTCTAATTTTGATGCGTTTGCATTGTCTAAAGCAAGCTTTTTAATATCGTTGTTTGCTACGGCATTTGTTACAGCTTTTGTGTATGCATCATTAATATTATACGATTTTTTTATCTGATTTAAATCGTTTTCTGATAATACTCCGTTTTGTGCTTTCATTGTATTTACTGATAGGGTTATTACAGCTAATAATAACAGTTTATAAGATATTTTCATTATAGAAATTTTAAAATTATAGATAACAAAGATAGTGTTTGAATTGTAGAATTAAAAATTATAGCGAATTTCTATTAATTATTTTCTTATAATAAACAAAAATAACAGATAAGATGTAAATTAACACAATTTAACATGTTGATTTTCAACATCAACAAATTAATAAAATTGAAAATCGTGATTAAATATATATTTTATAACAAATAACACCTTTTTTTATTTTATTTTCTTATAAAAAAGTATTATTTTGCAAACAAATTAAAATAATATTATGATGAAAAAAATTACATTATTAGTTTTTACATTAGCTTTCTATTTAGCTTCGTATTCTATTGATACACTTAGCGTTAATATTATAAACGATACAACATTAACTGCTGATACAATTTATGTAGGTCAAGGTATTATTGTTGAAAGTGGCAAAACATTAACAATAAATCCGGGTGTTACCATGATGTTTAAAGGAGATACTAGCTTTAATTATAACCAAGGAACAAACGCAGGATACCTTTACATAAAAGGAAAATTAATTGCAGAAGGAGATACATCAAAAAGAATTATCTTTACTAAGGCTGACACAAGCAAATGGGCAGGTATATTCTTTGAAAAAGAATCTGACGAAAGTTTATTAAAATTTTGTGATATCAATAATGCTAATGGAATTGATAGTTTAGAAAACCTTAATTATAAAGGAGCAATAAGTATTTTTAATAAAAAAACAAATGTTTTTGCTTGTAATATTAGAAACAACACTAATAGCGGTATACAAATAGATAGTTCAGACGTTGTTTTATATAATAATATTATTGCATTTAACCAAGTTGGGATTTTTTGTAATTACAGTGATTTGGTAATAGGAAATAACACAATAGCACGAAATGATACAGGAGTTGTTGTTGCAAATTCAACTGCATCAATGGTAAATTCTATTGTTTATAGTAATAATACACAAGTTGAAGGTATAATAAATATCACATATTCTGATATTGAAGGCTCTGCACCAGGAGAAGGAAATATTACAGTAGACCCGTTATTTGTTGATACAATAAACTTTAAATTAAGCCCTTGTTCTAGCATAATAAACCAAGGAAATTCTGACCAAAGTAATATACTTGATATTTTTGACTTTTTTGGAAACGATAGAGTATTTTGGAATGATGTAGATTTTGGAGCATACGAACATCAATATACATACAATTATGTTAGTCTTGATACAATAAAATATGATATTTGTGAAGGCGATAGCATTTTAATAGATGGTATATATTATAAAGATAATATAGTTTTTTCAGATAATATGCCTGGTGTAAATTATTGTGATAGCAGCTTCTTAAATCAAGTAATTGTACACCATATGCCTATAATAACTTTTGAAAGTGGTGATACATCAATTTGCAAAGGAGTAACACTACAGATTTATGCTAATTTAGACCAAGAATATGAAAATCCTGTTTATGAGTGGGCTTCTAGCGATACTTCTGAAACATTAATATTCTTAGGAGATAATGGCGTTTTAGGATTTATGACTAGCCAAAAAGATTTTTACTTAACAGTAACTGTTAAAGGTTGTGTTGCCTACGATACTACAAAAATAGTTTTACACCCAGATATACAATTAGAATTAGGTAATGATACATCAGTTTGCAGAAAACATATTTTAAAAGCTGATGCTGGTTATGCTCATTATAATTGGAGTAATTTTGCTACCACATCTTCAATTGAAGTGCTAGAATCTACTACTTATTCAGTTACTGTTACAGACCAATATGGTTGTAAAGAAACAGACTATGTTAATATGACTATTCTTCCATCGCCTGTAGTAGAATTTAATTCTGACTCAATGAAATTTACAACAGATGATATAAGAATTTTAGGAGGTGCAGCAAACGGATATCCTAATTATTTATGGAGTAACGGTGCAAACACGCAAACAATTACTTTAATTGGAGAAGATTTAGGTATTGGAGTATATGACTATTGGTTATATTGCGAATTTACTAATGGCTGTAAAGCTTCTGATACAATAGCAGTTGTTATAACCGATGGTGTAGATGTTTCTACAATTGAAGGTTTAAAAGCAATAAATATTTATCCAAATCCATCTAATGGAATAATTAATTTAAATGCTGAGTTTGATAAAGCTGATAACTTTTTATTAAATATTACAGATTTATCTGGCAGAGTTATTTATTCTAAAGAAATTAAAAAATCAAACTTTATTAACGAACAAATTGATTTAACAGAACATAATAAAGGAATGTATTTAATGAATATAATTCATAACAACAAAATTATCACTTATAAGTTAACAATAAAATAATCTACAAAGTGTAAATATAAAAGGGGCTTCAGCCCCTTTTTCCTAGCTTAAATTCTACTAAGGCTAGAAATGTTAAATGTTATATAATGAAAAAGATTGCAATGATATTTCTTTTGTGTTTTACAGTTTTTACTATAAAAGCACAAAAAATATATAAAGTAAAATACGAATCGCAAGCCGATGTAAAAGTTTACGCTGAACAAAGCGAATCGCAAGCAGATTTAAACGTTTATATTGTAAATTACGAATCGCAAGCCGACAATAATAAAGGCAATTGGTATTTTGTAGATTACGAATCGCAAGCTGATGTTAAAGTTTATTTTGTAGATTACGAATCGCAAGCTGATGTTAGAATCTATTTTGTAGATTACGAATCGCAAGCCGGTTGGAAAAATAATGAAAAAAAACGATTTTTCTATAAAGGCGATAGAGATCCTATAAACTTTTAAAAATATTCCTTTTAGTCTGTATTATTCAACAATAGGTAATTGTCTTAAAAATCCTTCTTCTAAAGAGATAATTGTTTCTGTAGCTGTTATTTCTACTATTGATTGTATTTTTTCTACAATTATTTTCTTTAAATGCTCATTGTTATATGTGTAAACTTTTGCCATTAAAGAATAATTACCAGTAACATGATGACACTCAACAATTTCGGGGATAAGCATAATTTTATTAAAAACCTCTTGATGTGTTCTAGTAGAAGTTAAATTAACTTGTAATCCAATAAAAGCACAAGTTGAATATCCAACATTTTTAGCCGAAATATTAAATTGAGAACCCACAATAACCCCCGAATCTTTAAGCTTTTGTATTCTTTGATGAATTGCCGCACCCGAAACATTACAATCTCTTGCAATTTCTAAAAAAGGAGTTCTAGCATCTTTGGTTAAAATTGATAAAATCTTTTTATCTAAACTGTCAATTTGTAATTTATTATCCATATATAACTATCTTTTACTTACAATATTTTAAATAATCCACCACAAAAGTAACAATATTTAAATATTTGATGTATTATTGTTATTATTATTGCTTAATCATTGCTTAATTAAGCAAAATTCTTTAAATTTGATTTTAAAAAATATTAAAAAATTATTACTATGAAATACGATCCCGCTACAAGACTACAAGAGACAATGCATCTTGATCCGCATAACGGAGTAAATCAAGCAATAACCGATTCTGCAACTTTTGCATTTGACACAGGTGAAGATATGACTGCATGTTTTCATGGCGAAAAAGAAGCTTTTTTATATAGTCGCCATTGGAATCCAACAGGATTTGAATTAAGCAAAGCTCTTGCTGCCATGGAAGGAACCGAAGCCGCTTGGATAACAGGTTCTGGCATGGGAGCTATAACAGCAAGCTTATTACAATTATGTGTTGCAGGCGACCATATCATCTCTAGTGTTACAACATATGGCGGAACTTATGCTTTTCTTAAAAATTGGATGCCAAAATATAATATTGAAGTAACATTTGTTGATATTACTGATATTGATGCAATAAAATCTGCAATAAGACCTAACACAAAAGTTATTTATACAGAAACACTTACAAACCCAATGCTACAAGTTTCTGATGTACCAAAATTATCGGAAATATCAAAAGCAAATAATATTACACTTGTGGTTGATAACACCTTTACACCAATGATTTTTTCACCTATTGCTTTGGGTGCTGATATTGTTGTTTATAGCATGACAAAATTTGTAAACGGTAAAAATGATACTACTGCAGGAGCAATTTGTGCATCATTAGATTTTATAAATTCTTTAATAGATTTAAACGATGGAACAGCAATGCTGTTAGGCCCTGTTTTAGACCCAATGAGAGCTTCAAGTATTCATAAAAACTTATTTACATTGCATATTAGAATGAAGCAACACAGTAAAAATGCAGCATTCTTAGCCGAAAAATTTGTTGAAGTAGGTTTAAAAGCTAATTACCCCGGACTTGAAACTCATAAGCAACACTCTCTTTTTAAAAGAGACTATAACGAAGAATTTGGTTTTGGAGGTATGATTTCTATTGATTTAGAAACTGCTGAAAATGCAAGTAAATTTATGGCTTTAATGCAAAAAAGAGGAGTAGGTTATTTAGCTGTAAGCTTAGGATATTTTAAAACATTATTTAGTAACTCCGGAAAAAGCACATCGTCTGAAGTACCAGAAAAAACTCAAAAAGAAATGGGAATGAGCGAAGGACTTGTTCGCTATTCTGTTGGTTTAGATAATGATATGGAAAACACTTGGCAAATTATACATTCTTGTCTTACAGATTTAAAAATGTTATAAGACATTTGTATACTAAAATGTATCAATAATTTCGAATATAAACCTGTAATGCTTTTGTAAGCTTGCAGGTTTTTTTATTTTTGTCAAAAATGCTGTAATGAAAAATAAAATTTTATATCTTATTTTAATAATTATATTAAATTCTGTTGCAATAATATTTGCAATAAAATCTATAGGTAATGGTGAATATTCCGACGAATTTATTGACAAAACAACAAAAAAAGCAGAAAATAACATCAATAACATAACAAATAATGTTATATCACAATTATCAACAATTAAAAAAGAGATAGTTTTATCTAATAAAAAAGAATATTATAATAATTATTTCACAAAATTTTTAGATATAAATAAAGATATTGATAATCTTTTATTAATTGGAAAGGAAAAGATTTTTATAATTAAACGAGATGAAGATTCGTATATAACAGCTATTGATACCACAAGTAAAGTTGATATTATTAAGTGGACACGAATAAAATCTGGGGAAATAATTGGTGAATGGGACGAGAGTTTTTCTATCGATAATAAATCGGATTCTTTGATAAAAGAAATAAGAAAAACTAATCATAAAATATTGTTAAATTTAGGCACATCAATTTTAAACGATAATAGCAATGAATTTATAAGCTATGTAACATATTGGGTTAAAGATGAAACCCCATTTTATATAGTAATAAGACATACTGAAAAAAAACTGTTTAATTTTTTAACTTCTATTAAAAATATTAAAGACGCTAATTTAATTCTTAAAAGTGGCGTAGGTAATTTTTATAGTATTCCTTCAAACTCGCCACATCACACAGGAATAATAATACCCGACAACAAAAACAATGTAGAAGCTTCTATAATAGAGCATTACAAGAATATTATTAGTGTAAATAATAAAAGTACAGTTTTTTCATTTTTGTATAATGATATTATTTATTGGTCGAGTATAATTAAACCAACAAAAAATATTGGAGTAGATTTTCTAATATTAACAATTCCAGAATATGCAATTATAGATTATTGGAAAACAATAGATTATATTATAACTATATTTGTTGTGATAATTTTTCTGATATCAGTTATGTTAATATTCTTTTTGTTTTTTAAAAAGAACAGAATAAAAGGAATTAATGATAAAAACTTTAATATACACACACTTTTAGAGCAAGAAGAAAGTAGGTTTTTAGAATTTAAATCATCGTTAAGATGGGATTACAGACAAGAAAAACCAAATCCTGATTTAGAACTCGTTATTGCTAAAACAATTGCAGCATTTGGCAATTCAGATGGTGGGCATTTGCTTATAGGAGTAGATGATAATAAAAAAATATTAGGTTTAGAAAATGATTTTAACACATTGAAAAAACACAACTCAGATTATTTTGAAATATATTTGAGAAATATTTTACATAAACTGTTTGGTGTTAAATACATTACAGAAAATATTAGAGTAAAATTTCCTGTTATTAATGAAAAAGAAATTTGTGTTATAGAAGTTTTTAAAGCCAAACAACCAGCCTATATTAAAACAAAAGACAAAAATGGTAATCCGTTAGAAAAATTTTATGTTCGATCTGGAAACTCCTCTCACGAACTTAAATCGTTACAAGATATTAATGAGTATATTTTTGACAGATTTAAATAGGGTCTGCTGAGAAACGCATAACAAGTTGTTA
>CAZRWZ010000117.1:0-8769 GCA_964603745.1 uncultured Bacteroidaceae bacterium
TTATTTGGATCAAAGCAAAGCAGAGTAATGCTTAACAGCTTGTAAATTAACAGGGTGAAAACCATAACTTGTGGTTTCTAGGTTCTAAATTAATTTCAATCCTTTAAGAGCTGATTGGTTATTTGGCGAAATCAGTAATACTTTTTTAAATAAGATTTTGGCTTCTCTACTTTTTCCAAGATAATAATTTGTCCAAGCAAACATTAGGGTTGCATCATAATCGAATGGATATGCGTTGGCTACTATTTCGTAATATTTATATGCGTTATTATAATCTTTTTTGTTATAATATATTGTGCCCAGTTGATAATTTGCAATTGAGTTCATAGGGTCTAACTCCAATATATCTTTATATATTTTTATTGCACTATCCCATTTTTTTAGTGCTGTTAATGGTTTTGCTAATCCAAACTTTGCTTCTATTGAATATGGCATTAAATCAACAGCAACTTGATAATATGTTGTAGATACGCTATAATAACCCGCATAATAATGTAACCAGCCTAAACGCAGATTTATTTCGTAACCTCTTGGAATATAAACCGATTTCATTTTAATTATTGCTTGTTTATATTCTCCTTTTTGTTCTAAAGTATAGCTTTCTTCAAATGCTTTTGTAATGGCACTTATGTCTTGAGCAAATAAAACGCCATTTAATAGAATTAAGAAAACAACTAAACTTTTTTTTAAAAAACCCATTTTACCCCCCCTACAATATTTTGATTTGTAATTTTAATTTCTTTGCTATTAGTAATTATATCTGATAGTTTTTTCTCAGAAATATAATAAATATGATTTTTTGTACCATAAGTATATGATACAAAAACTGATAATTTTTTTGTTATTTGATACCTTAGTTTAAGTTTATATAATTCGTTAATTTTATCTACATCATTATAAACTATTGAACCTCCTAGCTCGTTAAATTCATATATTTTACCATTATAATAATCTATTTCTCCAAATAATGATTTATATATTTTAGCTTGTAATCCAATTTTAAATATAAAATTATTCTCAGAAAAACTAGTTGTATCATTAGATTGTTTATGTTTTTTCTTATTATTTTTATCTGTTATATATTGGTATGTAGGTTCTATAAAAAAGACAATATTTTTATTTGCTTTTGGGTATAAATAAATACTTGGGCTAAGTTGAAATTGTTGATGCGAATTTAAATTAGAAAAGCTTGTACTTGCCATTATAGAATAATATGGTTGGTTATATTTTATTCCACCTGCAATCAACATATCGTTATATTTTATATGTTTTTCTTTAATTTCTTCTTCTACAATATTATTATAATCATCTACAATATTAATAAAATTATAAGCTAAATACCAATCAATGTTTAATGAGTTGTATATTAAGCTAATATATGCATTAGATTGTTTAGTTGAGTTATACATACTACTATCTGAAACAATATTTTGTATTACTTGTGTTTTTGGTTGATATAAATAGCCAAAAGATAAAATTGATGAAAAATTAGGATTATAATGCAAGCCTATACTTGCTCCAAAATATTGGTTATATTTATCTCTAAATCTGTTAAATACACTTGTATAGGGCTTGTTGGTTTTTATTTCTTTTAACTTATCGTAATCAGAATTAATTAATCCGGCATAAATAAGATTAAAAGAGCTAATAGTTTTTATTTTTTCTAATTGCAATTTATTTTTTAAACTATCGGTAAAATTATTCGACAATTTTTCTGCTTCGGCAAAATTACCTCCAAAAAAATAAGAATAGTAAAGATATTCATCTACAATATTGTTATTATAAAATTCTTTTGCTTTCTTAAAATGCTTATTTGCAAGGCTATACCTGTGTTGTTCGTAATATGCAATACCTAAACGCATACGCAAATAATAAAAATCTATATTACTATCTATTGCTTGTTTGGAAAATTTAATTAATTCTTTCCAATTTTTTTCTGTATAGAGCTTATATGTTTGTGCATCTATGTTTTGTAATGTAGTGTCTTGTGCTTTTAACACAAACGATTGGAAAGAAATAACCAAAAAAATAATATGTAAGATATTTTTATTCATTAGAAATTATATTTTAAACCACCCATAAAACTTTGATAACTCATCAACTGACTGTTATTTGTACTATAATTATTTATATAGTAATGTATTTGATTACTGTATGAATAATATATAAAGAAAGAAAGATTATTAATAATAGAGTAAGTAATTTTTATTTCATATAATGACCTAATGTCATTAAAGTCATCATAGATAAAAAAATCTGGGGTTTTGTGCAAAATATTTATACCCCCAAAGTTTGCCGATGCAGAAAATCTAAAATTATCTAATAATTTAACATCACAACCAAGTTTTGTAATTAATTCTATATTGTTATAATAACTATTATTATTCAAATTGTTAATTGTATAATATTTATGATATAAATTTTTTGTTTTAATATAAGTTGGAAACAAATATAAAACTAAATCATTATTTGCAAAAGGATAATATTCAAAGTTTAAACCAAGCTGAACTTGTTTATGGTAAAACAAGTCGCCATATCCAAAATTTAATCCTACGGAAACATAATTAAAATTATAATTACCATTTGCAAATAAATAATTACTCATCTTGCTTATATATTGAGTAGCTTTTAAAATATCATTATCTTTATACTGAAAATAATGATATTTTTCTTGACTGTCCCACAAATTCAGACCTACATACCAATCAGTTTTTAATGAATTATATTTTATCTTAAAAAACATGTTATTTTCATTACAATTAATATTAAAATCTTGGTTAAAAGTATCTAGAACAACTGATTGCATTTTAAGAATATTAGAATTACTATATGATAAATACAAATTGTAGTATGAATTTAAGCGTAAATTTATATTTCCTGCAAAATATTGATTTATTTTATCTCTGTATATATTATTAAAAATAGTATCATTTATGTTTTTGGTAACATTTTTGTCGAAATCATTGCTAAAAAATGCACCATATAAAGCCGAAATTGAAATCACAAAAGTATTTTTTTTAACATTAATTTTTTCTCTAAGTAAACTATCTGTAATATCATCAGACAGTTTTCGAGCTTCTATAATATTATCATTTAGCACTAATGATGTATAATAATTTTCTTTTAGAAATTTACTTGTATCTGTTTTGTAGGCGATATCAAAATAGTTATTCGCAATACGATACTTGCCTAATTTATAATAAGATATTGCTAAATAAAAGCTTGTTTTAGAATCTTTTTTTATGCTATCTTTTTTCACACTACAAACTTTTATTAATTGTCTCCAATCTTGATGATTATATAAATATTCAATTCTTTTTTTATTTTCAATATTAGATTGATTTTGTGAAAAAAGTTTAATTGATACTGATAAAAAGAATAATATTAAAAAAAATAATCTAATCATATTATTAAAAACTTAGAAATTATTTTTTTAGTATCCTCAACAGCTTTTGTAATATTTTCATTAACCACTTTTTTATCGAAACTATCGGCAAAAGAAATTTCATATTTTGCTTTATCTATTCTTTTCTTAATATTTTCTTCGCTGTCTGTGCCTCTTGTTTGCAAGCGTTTTTCGAGTTCGGCAACCGAGGGGGGCATAATAAAAATTGATATTGCATTTTGCGAATATTGTTTTTTAATATTTAAACCTCCTGCAATATCTATATCAAAAATTACATTATTATTTTTGGCAAAAATTCTATCAATTTCTGTTTTTAGAGTACCATAAAAATTATTTTCATAAACTTCTTCCCACTCTATAAATTCATTATTTTTAATTTTTTGTTTAAACTCTTCGGTTGATAAAAAATAATAGTCTTTGCCATTTTTTTCTCCTTTGCGAGGTTTGCGGCTACATGCCGATATCGAAAATTCTAAGTTAAACTCATTTTCTTTTAACAGGTGCGATATTATTGTAGATTTGCCTGCTCCCGATGGTGCTGATAATATTATAAGTTTCCCTGACATATACACTACAAAATATTTAAAATTTGTTCTTTAATTTTTTCTAAGTTATCTTTCATTTGAATAACTATTTTTTGTATTGTTGTGTCGTTGGCTTTAGAGCCTAAGGTATTAATTTCTCTACCTATTTCTTGCGAAATAAAACCTAATTTTTTTCCCTGAGATTCTTTGGTATTCATTGTTTCTAAAAAATATTTACAATGATTTGCTAAACGAACTTTTTCTTCAGATATATCAAGTTTTTCGATATAAAAAATTAGTTCTTGTTCAAATCTGTTCTCGTCTATTTTCGATTTATCTATTAATTCATCTAAATTAGTTTTTATTCTATTTTTTATTTTTTCAATTCTTTGTTTTTCTGGTTCTTCAACTTTAGATAAAAGTTTTTCTATATTTAAAATATTATTTGTTAAATCGGTTTCGGTTATTTTTCCTTCTTGTATTCTAAACTCATCTATTTTATTAAGTGCTTCATCTAAAGTAGAGTACAATAAATTAATGTCTTCTTTGTTTAATGTAATATTTGGTGTTGTAATTACATCGGGCATTCTAATAATTGCTTGCAAAGAGCTTTCGCTAATGCTTATATTCAGGTCTTTAGCAATATCAGAAAGTTGCTTATAATAGTTTTTTACAATATTTTGATTTATTGTAGTTGCAATTTCGTCTCCTGTATATTCTACTGTAATTTGTAAATCTATTTTACCTCTAACAAGTTTTTTTGAAATAATATTTTTTATCTCGCTTTCTTTTTCTCTATAAAGTATTGCCGATTTAATATTTAAATCTAAAAGTTTACTGTTTAAAGATTTTATTTCTACTACAAGCGTTTTATTATTAGAACTTTTTGTGGCTTTTCCAAAACCTGTCATCGATTTTAACATAGTGATTATTTTATTTTCTGTAATTTTTTTAGATCTTCAATAGCTTTAAAATGATTTTGTTTAGACGAAGAAGGTGGTATTTCATCTAAATATAAATTTAGAAACTCTTGTCTGCCAGGGCGAACCTGCACAATTGAAACTTTTTCGTAATAATATCCTGCTTCGTTTTTAAATCCTAAAACATAATAGTTCCCATAGTTTATAAAACCAAAATATGCAATATTATTGTCTGATGCTGTGGTTAAACGATAAATTGCCAAATTTTCTGTATTATTATTCAAATCCATCATAATATCATCATAATTGGCATATAAAAAAACATTTGAAAAGGCCAAAGGAGTAATATTTGAGGCTCCGTGTTGCACATAAAATGTTTTTACGGTTAATTCTCCTGTTAAACCAGATGTGTCTGATGTAACAATTTCTTGTGGTGGCGGTGCAATATTATCATCTTTCTTTTTGCAAGATAAGAATGTAAAAACAAGAACTAATGCTATAAGTAAAAACCTTTTCATAATAAGCTAATTTAAATTTGATGGTAAAAATAACTAAAATTTATAACTTTAAAATAGTTTATTTTGTACAAAAAATATAATGTCGCAAGATATTAAATTAATTTTCATTAAGTTTAATACAATTACACAAATATTGTGTAATATTTTGTTTTGCATAAAAAATGATATTATTGATTTAAATAGCCAACTAAAGGATAGTTATGTACGTTTTCTTTTAGATATGGATTCCAATTATTTTTAACTAGTATGTTGTGCATAAAGCCATTAGCTCCATAAATTAAACCTTTTGCTTTATATCCTAAAATATTAAGAAATGCTACAACAAAGGCTTCGTCTAATCCTGTAGAACCATAAACAACAATAGTTTTATCGGTTGGCAGTGTGTATAGATAGGTATTTTTTAACAAAGATTTTTTTGGTGTATATTGAATTGCTCCAACTAAATGCCCTGCATTGTATTTGTCTTTATCCCAATAGTTTACAATATAATAAGCTGAGCCATTCAAATATACTTCGGTCATATTTACCAAATAATTTTTATACCCATTGTTTAAAACCTGTTCGGCTCTTGCCTTTAATATTTCTTTTGGGTTTGTTAATCCTGTATTGATTTTGGGCTGTTTTCCTTTTTGTGCTTTTTTATAATTATTATAATCTAAAACATTTTTATAATCGCTAGAAATATTTTTACCCCAAACGCTGTATGCTATTTCCGGATTCCAATAACCTAAGCCAAATTGCAGGGCATAAACATTATTGTAACCTAAAAGCCTTAAAACACCTGTGGCATAACTTGCATTTTGTCCCGAAAAACAAATAAGTATTATTTTTTCGTAATCGAGATAATTTATTTTACTATCAAAATATTGTACTAATTCATTCATTTTTATGTTTTTAGAACCTTCTATATGCTCTAAACTAAATGCTTCTTTTTCACGCAAATCTAAAATTAAATATTTATTATTTCCTATATTCTCTAACACCTCTTTGGTAGATATTAGCGATGGAAACATATCAGAATTAATATAATTATTATTATTTTCGAGATAGTTTATTAGTGTTTCAAATTCGTTTATTTGTATTGTATCCTTAGTTTTTACTATACTATTTTCTGTAACAGTGTTGCAATTCTGAAATAGTGCAACAACAAAAATTATAGATAAAAATAATGTATGAGTTTTTAGTCTCATTTTATTTATTCTTTATTTTTTTAAAGATTATGGTTTTCATAAAATATCCTTGCTCGAATAACTCTTCTAACTCTTTGTTTGTAGGATTTATAATGTAATCTTTAATTTCATTTTCACCAGGTTTATCTATTATTTTTACAGGAGTTATTTTTTCAATCTGTTCAATAATAGTACTAATATTTGCAGTAGTATCGCCGCTTGCACGTAGTTGTTCTTTCTGTTTATCTAAATTTGCAGAATACACTTCTATTTCTCCATTATTAAATGTAAAAGGTATAATTTGCCAAATTTTTGTTTTAGCATTGTATTTATTTAGCATATAATAATTGTTAAAATGTTTTAATTCAACAAAGCCCTTTTTAAGAGTATCGTTCATGTATAATATAGACCTGTCAAGTTTTCCATAAACAAAACAAGTTTCATAAATTTTTAAAGTGTCTTTTTGTCCATCAAAATATGTACCTATTAATTCTTTTGGAAATGTATTGAAACTTTCGGTATTTTGCGGCATAGAATTTTCGAAACTTATATTTGAACACGAAGCTAAAAATAATACTACTACTGAAATTAAAAGTGTATTTTTCATATTTTTATTAGTTTAAAGTTTGTGCTAAAATACTAATTAGTTTTTATATTTATACTTTAATTAACTTATATTCACTAATATTAAATTTTTTTATTAATTGATTTATCAGCTTATTTCTTACTGTAAAAATAATTTTTTGTTCTGTTTTTAAAATATTTTTTAAAATATGAAACCACCCATCTTCGCTAAGTTCTAAAGAACCAATTTCGTCTATAATAATATAATCTGGATTAGAATTTATAGCTTTTTTAAGTACTTGTTCTCCAAATTGAAAACCTAAAGGGTTTATATAAAATCTTCCTATTTTTTTTAATTTTGGATTTTCATCAACCGACATTAACGGCATGTTTTCTTGTGTTGTAATATCTTGTATATTAAAAGAATACCTGTTGTTATTTTTAAATATCCCAATTGCTACAATTCCTGCACAAGTTTTATTTTTAGATTTTAGTTCAGTTATAATTTCTAATAATTTTGTGGTTTTACCACTATGTTTTTCTCCCGAAATTATAGTTATTCTATCCATAAAGAAATTATTTTATAATTAGCTTTCTAACAAAAGTATTATTATTTGTTGTTAACCTTACAAAATAAACTCCTTTTTTTTGATTACTTAAATCGAAAGAATAATTTTCTGAGTTAATTTTCTTGTATTTAATAACTTGTCCGTTTAAATTTAGTATCTCAATTTGTTCTGCATTTTTATTTCTGATATTAAAAATACCTGTGCTTGGATTTGGGAAAATAGTTATATTGTTAGTGTTTATATCAACAATAGAAGTAGTAATTGCATGAGCTTTTAAAATATATTGCAGTGTTCCACCATTAGTTTCTATTGTAAAAATAGTGGAATCGTCGAGCAAATCGGTAGGAGAATAAAAAATATTAAAACTGTAATCCATCAAACCAGTTAAGGAATCGTGTAAATTAAAATTTGTTGTAAATTCTGTTCCCGACAAATCGGTAATATTTAAAAATTTGAGAGTGTCATTTCCGTAATTTGTGAGTTTCAACTCAATAGTATCTATTGTGTTTATTTCGGTATTTGTAAATATTACAGTAGTGTCCGATACAGATAAAATTATAGGGCTAACCGAAGTAACAACAGGGAAACCTGCACTTTGCCAAGCATTTATACCTCCTGAAAGATTATAAACCTCGGTAAATCCCATTGTTTTCATAGAATTGAACGCTGAACCACTTCTTCCTCCGGAGGCACAATGCAAAAGATATATTTTATCTTTTATTAATGTATCTAAGGAGCTTAAAAAATCTGAATTATAGTAGTTTAATTCTACTCCGTTTTCAATATGTTTTATATTATATTCCGATATGCTTCTTATATCAAGAATAATAAAATTTGGATTTAAATAATTTGCTGCTATAAGTGTGTCGGCACTTGTAACCGATATTGTTTCAAATATTTGAGTGTTTTTTTCTACTTGTGCAGATAATAAACTCACAAAAAAAAGACCAAAAATAAATAAAAGATTTTTTTGTTTCATAATTATGATTTTTCAAGCAAAACCAAAAGTAGGAAAACTAATTTAATTTAACAATGATAATAATCATAATTAGAGCTTGTCTATAAAGTCCGATTTCTGCGTTGTTGCTCAAAATTTAAA
>CAZRWZ010000118.1:0-8713 GCA_964603745.1 uncultured Bacteroidaceae bacterium
CATAAAACTATGATTTTAATATTTGTAAATGCAAACTTATAAGTACTTATGTTTTAAAAAGTTTGCACTTACAATAGTGTGTTTTTGGTTTAAGTGGCTTTATAATAAGCTGTTATGTATTTTTCCACAGACCCTACTTGCGGATTAAAAATTAATTTATGCCCATCTTTGTTAGTTTTCCAAATCTGTATGTAACAAATAAAGTAAACAAAACCATGTTGTTATGCTCTGTAGCCATTATTTCAAGCTCTTTGTAGTAAACATCTAAACAAGCACCTGCTTCAAGAGCATGAATTCTATCGTCACTAGTTGCAAAATCAAAATCGAAACCTATTTTTAGATCAGCACCAGGTACTAAACTAATTTCGTTAAAACCTTTGAAAAAAGAAGATCTGCTATGTATTTGAGAATAAGTATGTATTTCAGTAACATCAAATCGTTGCTCGGTTAAAATACCTCCTGTAATTATGTTGTAATAAACAGGTTTTAATACTGCAAGAGAAATGCCACCCGTATAAAAATAGCTTATCTTAACACCATTTCTGTCTCTTCTCTCATACAGAACTTTTTGCCTGCCAATGCTAAGTCTTATATTAATAGGGAAATTCATTTTGCCATACACAAATCTATTGCCACTATCGTAAGTTTTTATTTTTATTTCTTTAGGATGTTTAAACCACGAAAAATCTAATTGATATATCATTTTTCTACGACCATCTACACGTCTGCCAATTTTATAATTAAAGCCTACTCCGTTTGATATAAAATCAATACCAAACGAACGTTCGTTATTATTATAAATACGTGTACCTGAATAAAGATCGCCTTGTGCAAAAATAGCGATATTAATAAAGAATAATATTATTGATAATATCAATTTCATGAGAATATTAAAATATCCCCAAATGTAATAAAAATTTATGAGAAATTATACGTTAGGATTTGCTTGTTCAGTATCAACCTGTCCGTATGCAGGACAACTACCTGTGGTTTTACAAGAAGATACAGTAAAAGCTAATGCAATAACAAAACCCAATAAAATTAATGTTTTTTTCATATTATAAAATTTATTTGTGCAAATATAAAAAAAATTTAATAGTTCTAAAATATTTTTTTTGCACAAAAGATAATATTATTTGTTATTATACTTAATGATGTCTAAATTTGGTAAAAAAATATAAACAAATATCGGTATGAATAAAGTAATAAAAAATCATCGTTCAATAAGGAACTACAAGTCAACTAAGATAGATAAAGCTATTTTAGATGAGGTTTTAAATGCTGCAACAAGAGCATCTACAACAGGCAATATGCAAGTTTATAGTATTATTGTAACACAAGATAAAAAAATTAAAGAAGAGTTGCTAGCTGCTCATTTTAATCAACAAATGGTAACACAAGCACCAATAGTTTTAACTTTTTGTGCAGATTTTAATCGTTTTAATAAATGGTGCGAATTAAATAAAGCTGTTCCAGGTTACAATAACTTTTTATCGTTTTACACTGCATCTATTGATGCTTTATTAGCTGCACAAAACGCTACTATTGAAGCCGAAGAGCAAGGTTTAGGTATTTGCTATTTAGGAACAACAACATATATGGCAAAAAAAATAATAGATATTTTAGAGTTGCCAAAAGGAGTTGTACCTGTAACCACTTTAGTTGTTGGATATGCTAATGAAACACCAGATTTAACACCTCGTTTACCACTAAAATCGGTAGTTCATTTTGAAAAATATCACGATTTTGATGATGAAATGATAAAAAAGATTTATCACGACAGAGAAAATTCGGAAGAAACAAAACAATTATTAGAAGAAAATCAAAAAGAAACACTTGCTCAGATTTTTACTGATAACAGATATAAAAAACAAGACAATATTTTCTTTTCAAAAGAGTTTTTAAAAGTGATAGAAGAACAAGGTTTTATGAATAATTAACCTAAAAATATAAACTGTGAGAATTCCTATTTTAATAATATCAATAATATTTTCACAGTTTGTATTTTCTCAATCTAAAATTAAATTACAAATAAACTATACTGATAAACCTGAACAATTATCATCAAAAATTAAAAACTTTAGAGACACATCTTCGGTATATGGTTTTTTAAATAATAAAATATCGAAACTTATTTCTATGGGATATATATCTGCTTCGATAGATAGTATGGTTTTTTCTGATACAACTAAGGCTTATATTTTTACAGGAAAAAAATTTACATGGGGAGAGGTAAGTTTTGCCAAAGAATTTAATATTATTGAAAATAATAAATTACAAAAATCAATAATAAAAAATAAAAAAATAGAAATAAATGAAATTGAACAAAAAATAGAAAATACATTATTATATTTTGAAAATAATGGATATCCCTTTTGCTCAATTAAACTAGATAGTGTTGAAATAAAAGATAATACAATTAACTGCACAGTTGAGCTAAACAAAAATAAACAAATTAGTATCGACAGTATAATTATAAAAGGAAATGCAAAAATATCAGAAAAATATTTACAGCAATATTTAGATTTAAAACCGGGAGATTCTTATAACGAAAAAAAAATATCATCAATAACAAAAAAAATAAATAATCTTAATTTTATTACCGAAACACAAGCAAGTAATGTTTTGTTTTATAAAGATAAAATAAAAATAATTTTATATTTAGACAAAAAACAAGCTAGTAGATTCGATGGTATTTTGGGGGTAATTCCTAGAGATAAAACCTCAGGTAGATTATTAATAACAGGCGAAATAAACCTTTTGTTAGTTAATTCTTTTGCTCATGGCGAAAGTTTTGGTTTTAATTGGAAAAAAACCGACGACGAAACACAAACTGTAGATTTAGTATTTGATTATCCATATATTTTTAGCACTATTTTAGGTATAGGTGGAAATTTTAATTTATTAAAACAAGATACTAGTTATCTTAATTTAAGATTTAAAGCATTATTAAATTTTATTATCACAAATAATAATAGATTAAATTTGTTTATTGAAAACAAAAACACCTCATTGTTATCGGCAAATCAATATGCAAATGCAACAGTTTTACCAGCTTTTGCCGATACAAAATTAACTCTTTATGGTATTGGTCTAAATTTAAGAAATACTGATAGATTTTTTAGCCCTATGAGTGGTTATGTAGTTTATATAGAAGGAAGTATAGGCGAAAAACAAATTGAAAAAAATTCTAAACTACCCCAATATTTATACGATGATATTATGTTAAAATCATTACAAATTGAAAGTAGGTTAAGTATTGCTACATTTATAAAAATTAAAAAAAGAACATCTTTTAAAATAGCAAATCAAACAAAATATATTAGTAACGACAATTTATTTGCAAATGAGCTTTATCGTTTTGGGGGACTAAAATCAATACGTGGTTTTAAAGAGGGTGAATTATTTGCAGATTTTATTAATATTAGCACAATTCAATTAAACTATTACTACGAGAGATATTCTAGTTTTTATGTTTTTAGTGATTTTGCATATTACGAAAATCATGTAAATGAGTTTGTTCACGACACACCTATTGGGATAGGAGTAGGAGCAGATTTTTCAAGTAAAGCAGGTGTTTTTACAATTTCATACGCCATAGGTAAACAGTTTAATAACACATTTGATTTACAAACTGCTAGAATACATTTTGGTTATATTGCTCAGTTTTAGGCTGCTGCTAGTGTTTGTTCGTAAATTCTTGTATAAAGAAATTAAATGTTTTAGGATTTTCCCACATAGGAGAATTACCAGAATCGGATATTTGTTGAACTTTTCCTCTCCATAAAATTTTTTCTATTTCATTAAGTTTTTCTGGTTTCACAATTTTATCTTCTTTGCCAATAATTATTGATATTGGTAGTTTGCTTTTTTTAATTAAATCAATATCATTTATATTTATTTGTTGAAAAGATTCTGCTAAATATTTTCTAAAATTAGGGTCAGTATTTTTTATATTATCTACAAAAGAAATATCGGCGGCATTATTTTTACCAACAAATATTTGTGCTAATTTTGCAGCTTGTTCGCCATCAAGCTTACCTTTAAACAACAGATTAGATACTTCGTTAATTTTATATGCCTCATTAATTTTAGAATAGTCTTGCAAAGGAGAAAAACCCAATAGAACTAAACCCGAAATATTTTTAAGTGTTTGCGAAATATTTAGTGCAATATGAGCTCCTAAAAAATGACCTGCCAAAATAAATTTTTCAAGATTTAAACTTTCGATTGTTTCAATCATTAATTCAGATAATTTATTAAAATGGTAAAACTCTTGTGGATTAAACGAAAAATCTGAAGCACCATGACCCGGCATATCTATTGAAATAAACCTAAGTTCTTCGCCTTCTTTACTCATCATTTGCTTGTAAAACGACGCAGCACCAATGGAACTTGTATGTAAAAACACAACAGGATAACCAGTTCCATTACTCTGATAAACAGCGATTTTTAAATTTTGAATATTTTTAGGAATAAATTTCATCTAAATAATTTAATATAAAAACTCAAATCTAAATAATTTTTCTAAATTAGCAATGTAAATATTTTTTATTAATGAATTTTAACAAAATAAAAAACATAAGCAAAATAGTATTGAAGTATTATTTAATATTTTCATCAATATTTTTTACAATTTTTATTTTTCTAAGTTTTACAACAGCTCCTTTTTGGATGTATTATTATTTAGGAGTTTCTGCCAATAAACTAAAACAAAGCCCCGATTATATTGTGGTTTTAGGCGGTGGTGGTATGCCTAGCGAAACAGGTTTGATGCGTACGTTTTATGCAAAATCTGCTTCGGTAAAATATCCAAAAGCAAAAATAATTATTGCCTTACCAGGCGATTCTATAGACACAACATCAGCAGTGTTTTTAATGAAAAAAGAGCTTGTTGAAAGAGGTATTGCGGCAAATAAAATTAGTTTTGAAACAAAGGGAACAAATACTCGTTCTCAGGCATTGGAAATTGCAAAAATACTTAGCTCCGATAAAAATATTTTAATAATTTCTTCACCGGAACATATGTATCGCTCGGTAAAAACATTTGTTAAAGCTGGTTTAAAAAATACAGGTGGCGAACCTGCTTTTGAAAAAGCAATTGAAGCTAATTTAGATTTTAATGATGATGAACTAGGAGGAAACAGTGTGGTGCCTAATGTTGGAAATAACACTCAACTAAGATATCAATTTTGGAATCATATGAAATATCAAATTATTGTTTACAGAGAATATTTTGCAATAACATATTATAAACTAAGAGCATGGATATAAAAACAGAAAAGGCAATTTTTGCTTCGGGTTGTTTTTGGGGCACCGAATATTTTATGAAAAAACACCCTGCGGTAATTTCTACATGTGTTGGATATATTGGTGGAGAAAAAGAAAACCCTACTTATGATGAAGTTTGTAGCGGCACAACAAAACATGCCGAAGCAGTAGAGGTGGTTTTTAATACCGAAAAATATGATTTTGAAGATGTAGCAAAATTATTTTTTGAAACTCACGATTTTACACAAATTGGCGGTGTAGGTCCAGATATAGGCAATCAGTATCGTTCCGAAATTTTTTATCTTAGCAATGAACAAAAAGAAATTTCTGAAAACTTAATAAAAACTTTAGAAGAAAAAGGATATAAAGTTTCAACAAGGATTACAAAAGCTACAAAATTTTGGAAAGCCGAAGGAAATCACCAAGATTATTATTACAAAACTGGTGGCAATCCTTATTGTCATATCTATAAAAAGATTTTTTAATCTCAATTTGAGATTAAATTAGCCTGCAATACTAAATGTTTTTAATAAATCTTGATGTATAATTTCAATTCCTAATTTAGAAATTTTAATAATGCCATCGTTTTTTAGTTCAGATAAAATTCTAACAGCATTTTCTGTTGACATACCACTTAATTCGGCAATAGTTTTTCTGGTAATTGTTGTATCAATTATTTCATCATTAAATATATTGTTAGATAAATATAACAATGTGCTTGCAATTTTCCCTAGAGCTTGTTTATTTGCCAAACAATTCATTTTTTCGTAAATCATTTGAAAATTAGTGCCATACCATTTTAGAAGTTCAAAATTAAATTTGATATTACTCTCTATAATATCAGTAATTGTATCTTTTTCTATTAAATAACCTTCGGTATGTGTTAATGCAGTGCAAGAAAACCCATAATAACCATCGCCAAAAAGCGAAGATAAACCAACAATTTCGTATGGTTTAATTATTTTAAAAGCAAAACTTCTTTCGTTAATATCTTCAATAAATGCTTTTGTTACTCCTTTGGTTATTAATAAAATATAAGTTGAAAGAGTACCTTGTTTAAGAATAGTTTCACCTTTTTTAAAATTAATTTTTGTTTTTAGCAATTTTGCCATTTCATTATCAGACAAATGGAATTTAGATAACCATTTGCTTAGTGCAAGCGAAATTTTTAGTTTAGATGAGATATTAATCTCACCATTTAATAGGTTTCGTAATTTTCTAAGGGTTATAAACAAACTAATTTCTGAGGCAATATTATTTAATAACTTTTGTTCTTCGTATAAAAAAATTGGATTTTTTACAGTTTTAACTGCCTTTATATAATATACATTAATTTCTCCTATCTCGATATCCTCATACTTAATTTTAGATGTTTGTTTTAATTCAGTAATTTTAATATCTTTTGATGAGTAAATTTTGTCATCAAGAATAATTTGCACTTTGCAAATATCGGAATGTTGCCAGCCTGCAGGTATAATATCAATAATTCTATTAAAAATATTATCTAAAGAGTTAGAATTATCGGAATGTTTAAGGATATTATTAACTTCATACAAGCAATTAAGTTCTTTTTTCCTTTCATTTAAGTCGGCAATAATTACTTTAATATCTTTATCAACATTCATTTATTATATTTTTATTACTTATTTTTTTAACAGGCAAAGCCATACATATTTATTATGCAAAAGTACAAATAAGGATTAGTAATTGGAAGTAATTTTATTATGTTTTAAAAATTATTGATAATTATCAATAAACTTATTGTATTCTTAAAGTATAAAAAAATAGAAACATTAAATTATAATATAGACATTTGCAGTATTAATTTAACAAAAAAACATTAATTATGAATGTAAATAAAATAATACAAAATCTTGAGGCAAAACACCCGGGAGAAGTGGAATATCTACAAGCAGTACGTGAAGTACTAGAATCTATTGAAGATGTTTATAATGAAAATCCTAAATTTGAAGCATATAGTATAATTGAAAGGTTAATAGAGCCTGATAAAATTCATACATTTAAAGTGCCATGGGTTGATGATAACAGCAAAGTTCATGTAAATTTAGGTTATAGAGTTCAGTTTAACAATGCAATTGGACCATATAAAGGTGGTTTACGTTTCCACCCAAGTGTAAATTTAAGTATTTTAAAGTTCTTAGGTTTTGAGCAAATCTTTAAGAACAGCCTAACATCACTTCCTATGGGAGGAGCTAAAGGTGGTTCAGATTTCGATCCTAAAGGGAAATCGGATAATGAAATTATGAGGTTTGCTCATTCTTTTATGTTAGAATTACAAAAAGTAATTGGACCAAATACTGATGTTCCTGCAGGAGATATTGGAGTTGGAACAAAAGAAATAGGTTTTTTATATGGTATGTATAAAAAATTAACCGACACTCATGTTGGTGTTTTAACAGGAAAAGGAACTAACTGGGGAGGTAGTTTAATTAGACCAGAAGCAACAGGTTTTGGTGCTGTGTATTTTACAGCTCAAATGCTTGAAACTGCTGGAGATTCTATCAAAGGAAAAAGAGTAGCTGTTTCAGGTTTTGGTAACGTAGCTTGGGGTGCAGCTCAAAAAATTAATCAATTAGGAGGAAAAGTTATTACTATTTCGGGTCCTGATGGTTATATATATGATGAAGAAGGTATATCGGAAGAAAAAATTGAATATATGTTAGAGCTAAGAGCTTCAAACGAAGATATAGTTAAACCTTTTTCTTTTGAATTTCCAAGTGCTAAATTTTATCAAGGAGAAAAACCATGGAATGTGAAATGTGATATTGCTTTACCATGTGCTACTCAAAATGAACTTGGCAAAGAAGATGCAGAAAAATTAATTGCTAATGGTTGCAAATATATTGCAGAAGGTGCTAATATGCCTTGTACACCAGAAGCTATTGAAGTTTTCCATAGTAATAAAATTCTTTATGCTCCTGGTAAAGCAGTTAATGCTGGTGGAGTTGCAACATCTGGTTTAGAAATGAGCCAAAATGCAATGAAATTAAACTGGAGTGCAGAAGAAGTTGACAATCGTTTGCAAGAAATTATGCATAAAATACATAATGATTGTGTTAAATATGGCAAAGATGAAGATGGCTATATTGATTACATGAAAGGTGCAAACATTGCAGGATTCCTAAAAGTAGCAAATGCTATGCTAGACACAGGAGTCATTTAAATTCGGTCCGTATCAGAAAATATAATAACATGTTTTCTGCATTAAAAGCCCTACCTTGGTAGGGCTTTTATATTTTAATTAGGGTCTGTCCATAAAGTCAAGAGATTGAACTATAAAGTTCGAGTTCAAAGCCTGTGAGGAATTTAAACCGCAGAATACAAAGGTATTTGAGGATTTAAATTTTGAGCAACAACGCAGAAATAGGACTTTATAGACAAGCTCTAATTAAATTGCAGTTTTTAAATGTAGCGAAATATT
>CAZRWZ010000119.1:0-8687 GCA_964603745.1 uncultured Bacteroidaceae bacterium
TTTGAACTGTTTAAAACAGACTATCCCGTTGTAAGTGCAAACTTTTTAATAGTATCCTTATAAGTTTGCATTTACAAATGTTAAAATCATAGTTTTATGCTTGCTCTGAGGCACATCATATTTTTATCTTCTTCAATTTGAGGTATGTATATACATCTGTATTTCAGAAAATAAAAATCTAATACACCTCAGAGATTTTCAGCAGACCCTAAGTAAAAAATTTAGTTACAGTATATTGTTCATATCCTTTTCCTCCAATAATAACAGTATCACCAATTTCAAGCCATGCATGTGCTTTTAAATCAGTTGTTTCTTTTGCTACACCAAAATATATTGTTGATGTGAAACCACGTTTTTCTATAAGTTTTTTTAGAGTAAAAGCTTCTTCAAAACATTTTGTTCTCCAAAAAGAATTACGGCTAACACGTTTTACAGTTATAATAAATGGTTTAAGTTGTTCTATATTGACAGTGTTACTTTTTTCTGGCAGTTTATTTTCTACACCTAGTTTACTAGCATATTTTTTCATCGGATAAAATTTAATTAAAAATCTTATCTTAAAAGATAGAATTAAACACTCGAAAAAAAGTTTTTTTTCCGACGATTGCAGTTTGTTATATTTGTTAATTATCCCTATCACTGTTCTTCAATTATTTGGTCATTTTCTTTTATTTCAACAGCTTCGTGTTTAAACATATGAGTAATATCATCAAATTCGGTTGTGTAAACTAGCGATAAACCAGAACTTTGCACATCGTTATTTATTGTGGTGTAATCTTTTTCGCTAAACACTCTTAATTTATATCTACCATCTTTTGTTATTAAATATTCAATGGCTGCATCGTGTATGCTAGAGTTTCCGCTGTTACTATTATTTTCATTTTCCATACTCACACCTCCTGCCACTTCAACAATTACTCTGTCGTTAAACATTGTTTTTTTCATTTTAATTTTCACATCGGTTTGTGCTCCGTCGGCATTGCTAGAGTTATCGTATTTAGAAAATCTATTTACATCGAAATTAAAATCTACTCCTTTTATAAATTTGCTCGAATATTTATTTAATTGTGCTGTTAGCAATCCGCTAATACTATTATTTACAAATGTTTCTCCTCCATTTACAGTGTTTCCATCGTCGGTTACAAAGCTACTCATTATTAATAACGAAATAGCTTGTTTATTGGCTTTGTTGGGGTCAGAGTTTATCATATTTATTTTAGAATGCAATGTTTGGTCGTTAGAGTTTTGTGTAATTCTTGGATACTCTATCGTAAATCCCATTTCTGGATACATCATCATTCCTTTTATGCTTAGATTTACGTTAAAAATTTGATTTAATTTGTATTTTGTCATTTCTGCATCAGACAATCCGCTTGTTACCATTAGTGGATATGGATTTGTTCGTACCTTATATGATGCTTCAATATCTGCTGTAGGGTTATATGGGTCTCCTGTCCAAAATATTCTACTATCTTTTTTCAGGTTAAATTTACGTTTCACAATTTCATAATATGATAAATCGTAGTAACCCTCTTCTATTGTGTATTGTCCAAACAGATTTATATTTCCGCCTTTGTCTATATCCAAATTAATATTTCCGCCACCTACAACCGAAATATTTTCGCCAGCTATATCATTAAAAACAATATTTACTTCTGTGTTTTTATCAATATACACATTAGATTTAAGAACCATATTGCTTAACCAAAAATCTACAATAGTATCTTTAACCAATGTAGTATCTTGCATAGGAATAATAAATTCTACAATTCCATCAGATTTTTCTAAACTTAGCATTTTTGTTTCAGGATAAACATAAGTAATATTAGTTCCCTTTAAAAATCTAATATTTGAGTTTATTATTAAATTATCTATATCTCCTGTTATTTTAGTATCGTTATCAATTAATATTTTACCAAATAGTCGTTCGTTTTGTTCTTTAGTAGCATCATAAAACGAAAAATTATCTGCTGTTAAATGAATATCTGCTTTAAAATATTCAAAATCTAATTCATATAATTTTCCATTCATCTTAAATTTATTGCCATCAATATCTGTAATAGTAAAATTATTAAAATCTATTGTATTATTACTAAAATTTATTTTCTGATTATCAATACTTAGTATGGCCGACCTAATTTTAGATTTAAATTTAACATTATTAAAATCTAAGTTTCCGTTAAAACTGATTTTTTCATGTTTTTCAATACTTATATTTCCAGAGATATTGCCCACTAAACTATCAGAAATATCTGCTATCATACTTTCTAGTAATGATAAATTTAACTTATTTATTTTTGTATTTATATTTATGTAAGGCATGTTACTGCCCAAGAAATCAATATCGGCATTATTTCCTTTAATTGTTGATTCTATTTTATATTTCCACTTATTTAATTCTGCTGTTAGTTTAAATTGTCCGTATTCGCCATCATATATTTTAAGATTTTCGATATTAGCATTTATTTTTCCGTTTCCATCAAGATTTATTTTTGCATTTGCATTTAACATGCCTGAAAACATTTCATCTTTTACAAAGTTATTTTTTGATAACAGGTTTAAGTCAAAGTTTTTTATCAATAAATCTATATCTCCATTTTTAACCGATGGTTTTATGTATATTTTTTGGTCGTGATTTGAAATTGATATTTCGCCAAATTTTAAATAGTTTTTACTAAATTCTACATAATTTTCTTTATTTACATCAAAAACTAAGGAATCGAATATTATTTTTGAAAACAAGGATACTCTAGAAATAGAATCTTTTTTTGTGTATGCTGCTCCAAAATAGTATTTTTGGTAATTATGCTCGTTATCAATAAATTCAAACGATAAACTATCTCTGTTAATAAGCCCTTTCATTTTTAAATTATCAACAAAAAAGCTATCGGTTATATTTACTTTTTTAAAATCTATTAAATAGTTAATTACATCTTTATTTGTAGTAAAATCGATGGCAATAGTATCTCCTTTTAATTTGTTATAGGTAAAATCCCAGATATTTGCATTTAAATTAAAACTGTAATCTTCCGAATTAAAATCGCCAACAATTTTACTTGTTTTTATTGCCGATAAATTGTCAATAATATTTGCTTTTATAATATTTTCATCGTTAATATCGAATGCAAAAAATATTTTAGAATTATATTTTTCTGATGTGTCATTTTTGTTAAAATAGTTGTCAACAAAGCTTAAAAAATGTTTTTGGGTTTCTTTTACATTAAAGTTAGACCTTACAAAACCCGAAATATAATCTGATGTTAAATCTATATTTGTTAAAGAATCGTTAATTTCAATATTTGTGTTTAAATTATTTAAGGTATAATTTCTTTTATACTTAAGTTTTAAATTGCTTAATAATACATTTGCCTTTAAATTATCTAAAGCTTTACCTTTGTAATTTGCATCAATATTAAATTTAATACTAGCTTCTTCTTTAACAATGCCAAGCCATTGCAAATCTAAATTTTTAATATCACTTTTTGCAACCAGCTCGTAAACAGAGTCTTTTACATAAAATTCTATATTCGATTTAAGATTTAGTTTTTCGTTTTCTGAGTTTATTATTGTTTTATATCTGCCTTTGTCGGCTTTAAGTTTTATGCTAATATCAGATAATTTATCTTTGTTAAATGTGGTAGAATCTAGTTGTATATCAATATTAACAAGATTGGTTTTATAATTAAAACCTTCTCCTATAATTTTTACTTTTGCATATAAATCATAAAACTTAATACTATCCTCGAAAACAGCATTGTAGTTTTGTTTTATAAGCTTCAGGTCGGCTGTGTAAGAAGAATCTTGCAATGCTAAGTTTATATCTATTTCGCCAATATCGCTAAATGTTTTTAATTTTGTATTTATTGATGTTAAATTGCCATTTAACTTACCTTTTGCTAACAAATAGTTAAAATATTTAGGCAAACTATCGGGTAAAAATGTTTCTATTTCGGTTTTTGTAAGTTTTAGTGTTTTTAAATCTAAATTGTATTTTAAACTATCAAAATTATTAATATTTTCTATTGTTCCGGCAGTTGAAATTTGCGAATTATCGAATATATTGATGTTAAACTTGTTAATATCTAGTTTTGTTCCACTACCTACTATGTTTGCACTTATATTTATTTGTTTTTTATCTATTTTATTAAGGTTTATAATTGTATCTATATTATAAAAATAATTTAATTCTGACATGGCAATTTTTGCAGTATCCATATCTATAAAAAGAGTGTTGAATTTAGGTTTATCAATAATTATATCGTTAAACTGATTATACGAAATTTTATAATCTCCAGATAAATATGATTTATTTGAATGTGTTTTTAATTCGGTACATTTTATTTCGTTATTGGTTATTTTAAGCTTTGTTCTAAAATTATTAATTTTTAAGTTAGTTTGAGGAATAAAGCCACTTGCGTGTTTAATATCGGCATGCATTTCATTTTTTAAAAACTCGGCATTTGTTGCCTCAAGATTTAAATTACTATAATGCAGATGGTTTACATCAAAAGCATTTACTATTTTTGGATAGTTTGTGTAATCTAACACAAATTTGCCATTGCTCATGCTAATTTTATCGCAGCCTGCTTCCACCCCAACATCTGGAACCAATACAATTAAACCATAACCACTTGTATCGGCAACCAATTCTGGGTCGTATTTTCCATAAAATTCTATTCCTACATTTGCTCCGTGTATTTCGGCTTGTTTGGCAAAATATTTTCCATTGTTTATATCAATAAGTTTTGGAATAATATATCCCGATTTTATCTCAGAAAATAATTTCATTTTTCCTGCAACATAATTCATATTAAAGCTAATATTCTTGAAATCAGTTTTACCGGCTTTGATAAATATTTTTTTTCTTGCATTAGTATAAGCTTCTGTTTCGGAGTTTTCTTTTGTTATATCTAAATTAACAACAATATCAGATAAAGAAATATCCTTACTAGAAAAATACAGTTGTTTTATACCAATACTATCGGTTGTTAATTCTAAATTCCCCGCATTAACATATAAATTGATACCATTTACATAACTGTAATATGTAAATTTACAGTTGTTTAACTCTAGTGGTAAATTATTTAAATTTAAATTTATTGATTGTGTTGATGTGTCAGATTTAGATTTAGTTTTGTTAGCAAAAACATCTATTAAATAGCTGAAATTAAAAACCGTATCCTTATCAAGTTTGAGTTTGGCAACAAGATTATTTAACGACACAGAACGTGGTGATATATCGCCAAAAACAGCAGCAAACAAATTAATATCTAAAGAAATATCTTGTGCATAAAGCAATGTGTCTTTGTTGTTATCTTCTATATAAATATTTTTTATTTCTACACCGGAAAACAAACCTATATCAAGAGATGCAATTTTTATTTCTTTGCCTGTTTTGTTGCTTAACCAATCGGTACCAAAGCTAACTAAAAATGTTTGTGTACTAGAAAAACCTAAACTTACTATAAATAAAACTAATATAATTAGCAGCGATAGTATAAACCACTTAGCATAATTTAACGATATTTTTAAATACTTTTTTATTTTTTTGTTTTTTGCAAAGATACATTTTTCTATTGTTCTATTAATAAATTGTTAAAAAACTGTATTTCAGATAAACTCAAATTATTATTTTAGGGAAGTTCTAAATGTACATTCCTAAATAAGCTTGACCGGTTTTACAATAATTTAATTAATTACCATCGGGCAATTATGAGCCAGAAGGTTTTCTTTCTTTTCTAAAAGTCTAATATCTAACATCTAAGGTCTTATTTCTATGCATAACTAATTTTATTCGTAGTTCAAACCTATATACTTGTAGTAGTCCATAGTGGTTTAGTTTTTTGAGAACAAAATAACAAAAAAGGTTTTAAACATATATTGTTTAAAACCTTTTTTATATTAGCAAACTTCTAAAGCTATTTGTTCAACTGAGACATTAATGTTTTAATCATAGATTCCATAATATCTCTTCCGTCGGTATTTCCGATATTTTCGTCAGAAGCACGCTCTGGATGAGGCATCATGCCATAAACATTTTTGTTTTTATTGCAAACTCCTGCAATATTTTCTACAGAACCATTCGGATTTGCATCATTATTTACATCGCCATCTTTATCGCAATAGCGAAAAAGAATTTGGTCGTTTTGACGCATTTCGGCAAGGATTTCTTCATTGGCAAAATATTTTCCTTCGCCATGAGCGATAGGGATTTTGTATGCTCTGTTTTTATTAAGCAATGAAGTAAAATTTGTGTTATTATTATCGGGTTTTAGATATATATTTTTACAAATAAATTTTTGATTATCGTTATGCAACAAAGCTCCCGGCAATAATCCTGTTTCGGTTAAAATCTGAAAACCATTACAAACGCCAAAAACAAAGCCACCATTATTTGCAAATTCTATAACTTTTTCCATTATTGGGGAAAACTGAGCTATTGCACCGGAACGCAAATAATCGCCAAAAGAAAACCCTCCTGGAATTGCCACTGCATCAACATTTTGCAAGTTACTATCTTTGTGCCAAAGCTCTACTACTTCTTGTTTTAAGATATTACGTAATACGTAAATCATATCATGATCGCAATTCGATCCCGGAAAAATTAATACTCCAAACTTCATTTACTTCCTTATTTAGACCGCCAAAGATAAAAATTATTTAAAAATTATTTTATCTTTGCTTTTAATATTTATAAACAATTAACGTAATATATTATGATTTTAAAAAATATGAAATTTATTTTAGCTGTAAGCATGTTATTTATAAGCAGTTTGGGATTTTCCCAATTAGAAATTTCACCTACTGCCGGATATTTTTTTGGTGGCAAAGTAAACTTTTATGAAGGTTCTTTAAAACTTAATGATAATGTCGATTTTGGTCTAAATTTATCTTTCGAAGTTGACGAAGGTTCTTTTATCGAATTATCTTATGTTGGAAGTAAATCATCAGCTTATTGGCGTCCATATAATTATATGCCTAATTATCCTAGTCAAGATTTTAATATTAATTCAAACTATTTTTTAATTGGTGGTGTTCATCAAGTTCCTATGGGAAGCCAAAATGTATTTGGATTTGGTACATTTAAACTTGGTGCCGGATACTTTAATGCTTTAGATAATAGTATTTCTGATACTTGGCGTTTTAGCATTGGAATGGGTTTAGGTATTAAATATTTCTTTACTGAAAAAATAGGAATTAGATTAAGTGGAAATATGTATATGCCATTATATTTTAATGGTGTAGGTGCTTATGTTGGTGTCGGAACCGGTGGTGTCAGCTCAGGCTTATCATTAAATTCTACTGCTGTAATTATTCAAGGCGATTTTTCAGGAGGTTTAATTTTTGTTCTTCAATAAGAACTTCTTTTTATAAAACAAAAAAATCCGAAAGTGAACTTTCGGATTTTTTTTTAATTTTAGGCTAGTTTTTTTTTAATGTTTAAGTTTATACTCAAAATTAATAAACATCATGTTTTCAAGTTCGTTGTCAGAATTTTCTGATTTAAAACCTCTATAATTTGCTGACACATAAATTCCTTTTGCTAATTTCATTTGTACACCTGCCATCATATAGTATCCATTATCGTTATAATTCCATGGTAAGATACTACCCTCTAATTTATTAGATTCTAAATAATCGAACCTACCAAACACTTGAAATTTTTCATTGATAAAATATGTTGTATAAAATGAAGCTCCATCTAAATCTTTTCCATCGGTCATTAAATGATTTAATTGTTTGTTATACTCAACAGCTAAAGTAAATTTATCTTTAAATTTATATCCAACAAATCCGACAAAACTTTGTAACTGCACATTTGTTTTAGTACTGTTATCGTAATAAACACGCAATCGCACCGATTCTATTGGGTCGTATGTAATACCCAAACCACCACGCACGGTCTGATCCATTTGCACATATTTATAACCCTCGCCATTTTGCACAATTGCATCAACACTTAAGTTATCTATTAATTTATACTTTACACTTGCACCAATATCAGCACTAGCATTCATATGATATTTATCTTGATATGATTTATCGACATATCTATATCCCCAGAATTTTTCTTGCACCTTAAATTGTGTTGTGGCAATCATTCCGGCAAACCACTCTATTTTATTATGCTTGTAATGCACATAAGCATTTTTTAAATATCCTGTATGTTTCAACTTTACCCAATCGCCCGGATCGGCAACATCATACACTACTTTTAATGAATATCTTTCATCTATCTGGTATTTATATCCAAAATATGCTCTTGCAATTTGAGGATTTACAATATTACCAAAATTGGTATGATAGTTTGCGAAAATTTGTACGATTGGAGAACCATGAGATGTAAATTCTTCATTTTGTTTTTCTTGAGAAAACAATAAAACTGAACTTAATACAAAAACTACTAAAAATAAATTTCTTACCATTTTATTAATTTTAAATTATTGAATTATTATTTAAATATTATCGAAACAAAAATATCTTTAATATTTCTTTTTAATATAATCTGTACATTAAGCATTTGTTAAATTAATGTTAAGTTTTTATGTTGAATTGCAATCTCTATTTAGAGCTTGTCTATAAAGTCCGATTTCTGCGTTGTTGCTCAAAATTTAAATCCTCAAACACCTTTGTATTCTGCGGTTTAAATTCCTCACAGGCTTTGAACTCGAACTTTATAGTTCAAT
>CAZRWZ010000120.1:0-8656 GCA_964603745.1 uncultured Bacteroidaceae bacterium
TAGATAGTGCACTACATTGAGAGTGACAAAAATTAAAAAAAAATATATCGAAGGTCCATTTTCTAATATTTTCTTTAATTTTTAGAAGCTAAAACTATTTTTTTAGCAGAAAAAACGAAATTAAATTTACAAAGGTATTTAATTGAAATACAATCGTTTAACAATATTTTTATTAAAAAAAACTTGTTTTAAAAAAAATTAACATTTTTTAATTTTTATTTATTCTAAATAATACTTATATTTGCACTGTAAATAATTAATAAAAAAAGATGAAGATAAATAAATATCAAGATATATCTGAAATAGATAGAGAAGCAAAAAAGGATTATATAGATAGACACTCTGCATTTGTACAATGTGACACAAATGCCAAAGCAGGTCAAAAATTCAAAGTTAAAGTTAAAGTAGGTGATGAATATGCTCACCCTGATGATTTCGATCATTATATTGCTTGGGTACAACTTTGGAATGGCGAAAACAACTTAGCACAAGCTAACTTCACTGCTGGAGCTATGGGTAATGTTGCCGGAAATTTAGAGGTTGATTTTTATATTATTCCTACAAAAAATATGAAACTTACAGCAATGGCTTACTGCACTAAACATGGTTTATGGCAAAGCGAAGAAGTTATTGTTGAAGTTGAATAAGAATTTTTCATTTTGTTTGTTTGGGGGCGGCCGCTAGGTCGCCTTTTTTTATTGTAAAAAAATTAATTCTTTATAATCTGTTCATAAACAAAAATTCGAGTTCAATGCCTGCCCCAGTTTAAATTTTGAGCAACAAGCTCTAATTACTTACTCTTCGTCTTCGGCATAAGGTAATTCTAATGCCTGAACAGTTTGTATTGCATTACCCGCAATACCTTTTATTGCACCGTGCATATTGATAGTATTTGTTAAAACTTTTTCAATTTGTTTTTCACGCTGTTTCCAAATTCTTTGCATAGCATTTCGTTCTTTATCTAAATCAGATTTCATTTGAGTAAAACCTTCAATAATTGCCTCCATCTGCATTCTAAACTCATTACTCGAAAGAAAATCGTAAAGAATTACCATTTTATCGCCTTTATTTTCTTGCGAACTTACAGCCGAATTTATTTTAATAATTTGCTCTCTTAAAATATAACTGATAGTTTTAAAATCGTCGAAAGAACAAACCCAAACACCGTCTTTCATTCCGGCTCTATCCATATCTTTTGGCATAGTTTCGGTAACTAAAACACCAATATCGGCACCTTTTTCACGAATATCGTTTTTAAATTTTTCTATCCACGATGGCTGAAAGTCTTTTGTGCGTTTACTTTCGTAATATATTGTACCACAATTAAGTTGTTCTCTTGTGTTTACGGTTTGTAAACAATCTGCACCTCTTGCACCTTTCTTAATTTCTTCGATATTATCAAGCGAATAATTATTTTGTAGCCATTCTTCAATTGCCAATTCTTGAACCTCGCCTTGCATTTGCATAGAACCCTGTTCTTGCTTACGTTTCATTTCTTCGGTAAGCTTTTTTTGGTCGTCTAACTGCTTTTGTAATTCTTTTAGAACTAACTCGTTTTTTTCTTTTTCGGTTTCCTGTATTTTTTTACGCTCCTCTTCAAGTTTCTTATTTATGGTTTTTTGTGCCTCAGCCTCAATTTGTTCTTTTAATTCATCTTTTTCTCGCTTTAATTTTTCAATCTCAGCTTTCGATTTATTAAGTTCCGATATTTTTTGTGATTTTTCGTTGAGTTCCTTTTGTAACTCTTCCAATTGTTCGGCTTGTTCTTTTTCTAAATCAGCTTTTATTTTAGATTTTAATTGTTGTTTTTCTTCTTTTATTTTCTTATCTAATCTCTCTTGAAAAAGCTCGTTTTCTTTTTCTTTTTTTGCTTCGAATTCTTGCTGAGCTTTTTCTAATTCGCTTTGCTTGCTTGCAAATTTCTTTTGCTCTTCGGCAAGTTTTGTTTTATACTCTTTGCTTAATTTTGTTTCTACTTGATGAAGTAATACATCTTGAACATCAATTTCAGCTCCACATTCAGGACAAGTAATTTTAGATTGTTTTTCCATAATAAATAATTTTAGTTAATGATTGTTTTACAAATATATTGGTGGTATAACTAGTAATTACCACGTTTTTTGCTTATAAATTAAAAACCTCGCCGCAAGCGGACGAGGTATAATTTAAGAACCAAACATTTAACTTTGTTGAGCTCGCAAGCTCGGTTCTGTTTGCCACAAGGTAAAAAAATTAAATATTTCTATTAAGATTAAATTTACAATCCACTATCGGCAAAATATTTCATAAACTGAGCACGTTCAAAAAGCATAGGATTTTTCATTTCTTTTTGAGATAATTTACCTCTAAATTCTTCAATTGTTTTGTATCCTTTTTTATCCATCCACGATGATAATTCTGAAAGAACTTTTGTTATTTGCTCTTCTCCATTTTCAAAAACAGAAGATACCATTTGCACTGCATTTGCACCTACAAGTAAATTGCTTATTAAATCTTTTCCTGTATGAACTCCTGTAGATGTAGCTAAATCACATCTTACTTTATCGTTTAAAATTCCAATCCAACGAAGTGGCATTGTATTATCGGTAGATGTACTATATAAAGAACCTGATACTACAGTTTCTTTATCTATATCAATACTTGGAGCATAAAATTTATTAAAAAGAACTAATCCTTTAATATCGGTATAAGATAATTTTTGTGCAAAATTTGCTAATCCCGAAATATAAGAACTAATTTTTAAAGAAACGGGTATTGAAACAATACTTGTAATTTTTTCTGCTAAATCGAAATAAATTTTCTCTATATCTTTGCTTTCTTGTTCTGTATTTGCAGGTAAAATAAACATATTTATTTCTAAAGCATCAGCTCCTGCTGTTTCTACTTTTTTTGCAAAATCTATCCATTCGCTTGATGTAACACAATTAATACTTGCTATTACAGGTATATTAACTGCTTTTTTTGTATCTTCTATAAGTTTTATATAATTGCCAATAGTATGCATTTTAAGATAATAACCTAATTGATTTTCTACATCTTGATAAGTACCATACATATTATTTAATCGTTCTGCATCAATATCCATAAGAATTTGTTCTTCGAATAATGATTTTAGTACAACGGCACCAGCTCCTGCATCTTCATGTTTTTTAATTCTGTCTACTGAATTATTTAATTCTGAACTACCAATAATTATTGGACTTTTAAGTTCCAATCCTAAATATTTTATTTTTAAATCTGCCATATTTCTTTTTTTTGTTATAAAGATATAAAAAAACCTCAACAAAGAGGTTTTTTTATAATTATTTATGAATTAAAAAGTCATTTGTACTGTCACCTTTTTACTTTCTACTTTTTACTTTTTACTTTCACCTATCGACCTTCGTTTAAAAATTTATCTATAGCTACAGCTCCACGATGACCATTAGCAATACCATGAATTACGTCAGGACCTTCAATGATGTCACCACCAATAAACAACCAAGGTAATCCTTTTGCTTGCCAATCTTCGTTTACAACAATTCTGCCACGAGGACCGAATTCAATCTTAGATTTAATTTCTTCTGATAAATAAGATAAATCCATTCCTTGACCAATTGATTCTATAACCATATCGCCTTCAAAAACTCTTTCGTCAGATTCGTCGAATTTAGGATTAAATGCTCCTGTTTCATCAAATATAGAAAGGCATTTCCAAACTCTAAGACCAGTAACTTTACCATCGGTAATCATTACTTCTTGTGGTCCGTAACCCGGAATAATTTCACAACCTTCTTCTCTAGCTTCAACAACTTCTTCTCTATCAGCAGGCATATGTTCTTCGTCCTCTAATGAAGTAGCAATTACATTAACTTCACCATATTTTTCCATTTGTAAACGAGCCATAGAACGTGTAATATCCATTGCCACATTACCACCACCAATTACTACTACTTTCTTTTCAACCGGAACTGGAGCTCCAGTTACTATATCACGAAGTAAGTCAACCGATTGGTAAACGTTTTTATGGTCAGAACCTGTAATACGAGTACTTCTACCTAAATGAAGTCCTGTGCCTGTATAAACAGCATCAAAATCTTTATTTAATTGTTCTAAAGTAATATCAGTTCCAATATTTACATTATATTTAATATCAACTCCCATAGATAAAATGTAATCTACATCTTTATCTATTTGGTCGTAAGGTAAACGATACGATGGAATACCATAACGCATCATACCACCGGCTGCAGGCAATTTTTCAAATATTGTACAAGAATATCCTAATAAAGCTAAATAATAAGCTGCTGATAAACTTGCAGGTCCAGAACCAATTAAAGCGATTTTCTTATCGTTTTTAGCTAAATCACCTGTTCCAAGAATATCTTTATACTTATCTACATCAGCAGGGATTTGGTCTGCAATATATCGTTTTAACCAACGTATTGATAAAGGGTCTCCGTTATGACCTACTGAACAAACATCTTCACATCTATGCGTACAAATACGTCCACAAATTTCTGGTAATGGATTTGTTTCGTAAAGAACTTTCATTCCATGTTCCATATCGTCATCACGAACAGCTTTTATGTATTCTGGTATTCCCATATGAGCAGGACAAGTAGCGGTACAAATACCACAAGAAACACATCTGTCAGCTTCTTGTTGTGCTTGCTCTTTAGAGTATCCTTTTACAAATTCGATAAAAGAATCTTTACGCTCGTCGGCATGAAGTTCTTCCATATGAACACGTTCTTTTCCGTAAAATTCATAACCTGCACCTGGTTTTCTCCAACCGTTTTGATCTTTATACCAGTCTTTTTCTGTAATACCTGGTGTGAAGATAAAATTATCAGCATCGGTATCAACCCAAGTATAAGCACTGGTTAATCGTAATGAATCTGTTGTACAAATATCTACACAAAGTGCACACCAACAACATCTACCATAATCAATAGCAGGACGTAATCCACTATCACCATCTTTTGTTTCAACACCTTCAACTCCTTCAACAGGAACTAAATCTATTGCTTGATTTTCACAAATAGCTTCGCAAGAACCACAACCAATACACAGTTGAATATCGTTATCGTGAAAACCTCTGTAACGAGGGGCTGCTTTTCTATTAAAAGGGTCTTTTATAGTCACAGGTTCTTTAAAAACTCCAGACCAAGCTGTAAACGGTGTTAATATATCTTTTAAATTAAAACTCATCTTCTTAAATTTTTAACGTTCAATTTCTGGTGGACATGTTTGCAAAGAAACCATTGTTGCATGTACATCGGCAACATCTGTACCAACCAATACATCTTCTAATAAAGCTATAGCATGATTATAACTTGGACCACGTAAGTTAATTCTACGAGGTTTATCGCTACCATCTGTAACATAATACATTCCTGTTTCCCCACGTCCACTTTCTAAACGAACATAAGTTTCTCCTTTAGGAATTTTCCAATTTAATACGTTAGGCATTTTTGCTCTAATATCTCCTTTTGCCGGCATTTTCGCCATAATTTGACGAATTAAATCAACTGTTTGAATTAACTCTTGCCAACGAATCCAAGTACGAGCATAAACATCTCCATCGGTTGCTGTTGGTGGGTCAAAGTCTAATTGATCATAGTATAAATATGGATTATCTTTTCTAACATCACGTTTTACTCCACAACCACGAGCATTTGTTCCTACAATACCATATTTATCAACCATTTCAGGTGTAATAATGGCTAAACCTTTTGCTCTTGTTTTAAAAACAGAGTTATGGAACATTAATTTTTTTATTCTAATGATAAAATCATCAATATCTCTTAAATTATCTTCCATACGTGCTTTAAAACCATCAGGTAAAACTCCACGAACTCCACCAGGTATAATATACATATGATATACACGAGCTCCTGTTAGTTCTTCAAATCTATCAAGAATTAAATCACGTAAGTAAACTCCCCATTGAACACCAATACCTAAGGCAAATGTGCCACCTTGACCAGGTACTCCTCTAAGTAAACCTTGCAAACGAGCCATCTCTAACGATAACATACGTAACCAATTAGCATATTCGGGAACTGCATCGGCATAACCCGAAAGTTCTTCTGTACAACGTGCTATAAAATACTCGTTAGTATCTGGCTCTGCTACGCACATACGAATACTTGTAGGGAAACCCTGAACAAATAAACGACGTTCTATTAATTTTTCAAAACCACGATGAAGATATCCAACATGTGTTTTTGCTTTCATTATTGTTGCACCTTGAACAGTAAGCTCTACAGCCATATTACCTGTTATTCCGGGGTGATTTGGTCCTAACCAAATTTTTTGATATTTATGAGATGACAAGTCGATATCTGTATCGGTTGTTACCGTTTGTGAGGGTAATAACTTTTTGTCTGGTGTAAAACCTAAAAATTTATTTATCATCTTTTCTCTGTTTAGCGGTTACTGGTTGATTTGGATATAATTTTTTTCTCATATACTCAGCAGGGTCATTAGTTTTACGATTTCCACGAGGGAAGAACGTTTTTTCTGCATATTCGTGAGTATCAAAATCACGTCGCATAAATGGTTTTTCATCCCATCCTTCAACCACAAAATTTTCTTCGATACGTGGGCTACCAGGAAAATCTATTCCAAAAGCTTCACGAAGCTCTCTTTGGTATGTCCAAACTTGTTTCCATAAATGATGAGCCGAAACCATTACAGGATTCTCTCTATCAATATATACTTTTAGTCCTATATCACTTTTTGTTTCAGGGTTGTTAAGTAAGTATAAAAGTTGGAATTTTCCATCTTCAATCCAATCTACACAACTCATCATTACCAAGTGAGTAAAACCTTCGTAGTCTCTTAAGTAAGTAACTGCGTCGATAGCATTTTCTTTACTAATTGCTGCAAAAACAAGATTATCTCGCTGATAAACTACTTCTTGCAAGTTATATTTAGAATTTAATTTTTCAATAAAATTTTTCATTTTTCTATACAATTTAGTTTACCAATTATAATCAGGCATATTCCAATCTTTAATTATCTTTTTCTGATTGGCTTTATATTCATCAAAATTTCTCGCATATTCATTAGCTTTTTCAGCTTTTCCTTCTTTTATCAATTGTTTTAGTTTAACAAAACCATGAAGAAGAGCTTCCGGACGTGGCATACATCCTGCAATATACACATCAACAGGAATATATTTGTCTAAACGATTAATTGTACTATAAGAATCATAATACATTCCTCCGTTTATTGTACAACTACCTAGTGCTAAAATATATTTAGGTGATGGCATTTGCTCATATGTTCTGATTACTCTTTTAAGTGTTTTTATTGAAAGGTAACCAGAAATAATAAAAGCATTTGATTGACGAGGTGTTGGTCTCATTTGTACACCATAACGAAACATATCGAAACGAGGTGTTACTAATGGTGGTATTTCTATACTACCACAACCTGTACCAAAACCTAATACCCAAATACTTTCGGCTCTTGCCCAATTTAAGAATTTTTCTACAATTCCACCACGTGGTTTTTCTTCTTGTGGTCTTTCACCACTAAAATAATCATATATAGGGTTGACTTTTATTATCGACCCATCAGGGGCAACAACTTCTCTTTCCTCATCTTCGGGGCGAACGAAAGTTTTTTCAGCTTTTTTAGCGTTAGCCTCAGAATTGGCTAACATTTCGTTCATTTTATCATTTAAATCTAATTCAGACATTTTTAAACTTTCTTTAATTAGAACATATAAATTATAACTGCTAATAATCCTAATACTAATGGTACTTTAAAGAACCAAGTAACAGATTGCTCAATTTTGAAACGTGGAAATACCATTCCAACGAAAACTGACCAAAAGTAAATTAAGAATGATTTAACAATTAATTCTATCCAACTTGTTGCACCACCAAAAACTAAGTTCATAAATAGAACAGCTTCCATCACGTGAAGTGTAGCTCCTGCCGACATCATAAATCCTAAATATGTACCTTCGTATTCTGTTGCCGGTCCAATCAATATTTCATTTGGTGCTTTTACCAAATTAAATGGTGAATGGCCTAATGCTCCAAGCATTGCTAAGATAATAGCTGCTGCGGCAAAAGGATTTGTAAATAATACCCAATTCATAATACCACCTTGTTGTGCTTCAACAATTTTATAAATAGAAAAAGTATCAAATTGTATTGCTATAGATAAAAAAGCTAGTGTTAATGGTAATTCCACAGCGGCATGTTGTGCTAAACCTCTAACTATACCCATGGCAGCATAAGGGTGTCCTCCTTCTCCTGCACCAAGTGCCATACCCAACATTCCAAAAACATTAAAATACATAATAAGTATTAAGTCGCCTTCAAATGAGAAGTTTGTCCAAGGTCCATCAACAGAGCCTGTAAATACCATTGGCATAAATAGGAATAATCCTACTCCTCCTGTTAAACGAAAAACAGGTCCTATGTAATACATTATACCGTGAGTAATAACAGTACGGGTACTAATGTTTTTTAATAAATTTATCCATGGCTGAACAAATGGAATACCATGTCTTCCTGCCATACGAGCACCAATTTTTCTCATTGTTGCTCCCATTAAAAATCCCCAGTTTAAGACTATTAAAAATCCAAGGATTGTATATGCTAATTTTGCGTATATACTCATTTTTTTATCCTCCTATTATTACAAGGTA
>CAZRWZ010000121.1:0-6960 GCA_964603745.1 uncultured Bacteroidaceae bacterium
CTAAATAGTGTCTGTCTATAAAGTCCGATTTCTGCGTTACGCTTATAAATTTAAACGAATACAAAAAAAGAAAAAGTAGAAAACCCAAAAAGCTATGTGGTTTGAATATATATTAACTGAATATTTTCACAATAAAAACACACGAGTTTCCCCATCATTTTAGTATCAATTATTTTTTTAGTAACAAATATTATATTTGTACGTCTATCAATAAGAAAATAACGATTAAACAAATGATGTATTTAAACAAAACTTTTTTACTTTTATTAGGATTACTAATTACAATAACAAATTTTGCTCAAGAAATTGAACCAACAATTGCAAAACGAGTAGATAGTGTTAGGGTTTTGCACGGCGATACAACTCACGATTATTACTATTGGATGCAAAACAAAAAAAACAACGAATTTATAAATCATTTATATGCCGAAAATGCTTATGCCGACCGAGTTATGCGTCAAACTTGGCTTTTGCAAAAAAGACTCTACGAAGAAGAAAAATCTTATGTCAAAAAAACATTTAAATCAGATTCTACTTTAAAAGAGGGCTATTGGTATTATTCTCGTTTAGAAGAAAACAAAGATTATGCTATTTATTGCCGAAAAAAAGATACCATAAATGCTAAAGAAGAAATATATTTCGATGGTAACAAACTTGCCGAAAGATATTCGTATTTTAGTTTAAGTAGTTTTTCTTTTTCACCCAATATGCACTTGTTAGCCTATGCTATTAATAACGATGGTAGCGATAAAGGGTATCTTTTTATAAAAGATGTTGATAATGACACTTTGCTTAAAGATGAAATTGAACGAGTTGCCGATTTTGTTTGGGTAAACGATACGGTTTTTCTTTATACGCAAGAAGATAAAAAAACTCATAGGTCGAACAAACTCTTTCGTCATACTTTAGGTTATGATGCTAAAACTGATACTTTAATATGGTGGGAACAAGATAAATCAAGATTTATTAACTTATCTAAAACAAACTCTAAAGAATATGTAGAACTTGTACGTGGAGGAATGGATTGCCAAGAAATATATTATGCCGAAACAAAAAATCCATACTCCAAATTTAGTTTATTTCAAAAAACAATACCTCATAAAACATACAGTTTTAATCATTATAAAAATGATAGTAGTTTTTATATCTATACAAATATTGACAAATTAAACGGAAGAGTTATGCAATGTCCTATTAACAAGACGAAGCTTGAAAACTGGACAGATTTAATAAATTTACCCGATAGTTTAGAACTGAAATCTTATTTTATTCACAGAAAACATCTTGTTTATTTGGTTAATTATAATGGATTAAATCATATTATAATTAGAGATAGAAAAACAAACAAGGAAAAACAAATTAATATCGAAGGCGAAAACTATGTTCTTGATTTAGATGCAGGATTTGGTTATGACAGTTTAAAATTTCGTTATGCTTATTCTAATTTAATTCAACCTAATATTACTCACGAGTACAATTTAAAAACAGGTAAAGATACCATAATAAAAACACAAGAAACAGTTTTGCCATACAATAAAAATGATTACGAAACCAAACGACTGTGGGTAACAGCAAAAGATGGAATAAAAATACCAATAGATATTGTTTACAAAAAAGGTATTAAATCAGATGGTAATAATCCTATGTTGATGTATGCTTATTCGAGTTATGGCGTTAACTCTGATCCATATTTCAGCGAATCTAGACAAATGTACTTAAAACGTGGTTTTATATATGCCATAGCACACGTAAGAGGCAGTAGTTTTCTCGGCAAAAAATGGCATAACGAAGGTTATATGATGAAAAAGATTAATACATATACCGATTTTATTACTTGTGCCGAATTTCTTATTGATAGCGGTTATACATCAGCCAAAAAACTTGCAGTAACTGGTGGAAGTGCAGGCGGAATGCTTATGGGAGCTGTTGTAACAATGCGACCAGATTTGTTTAAATGCGTTGTTCCTGATGTGCCTTTTGTTGATGTACTCTACGAAATGCAAGATACTGCTTGGAATAATATTATACCTCATTTCTACGAATTTGGAAATCCATTTATTAAAAAACAATACGATTATCTTAAAACTTGGTGTCCGTATCAAAATATAAAAGATACGGTTTATCCTGATATTCTGGTAACATCGGGTTATAACGATTCTCGTGTGCCTGTTTGGTCGCCTGCAAAGTGGGTTGCAAAGCTCCGATATCACAAAACTGATACAAACTTACTTTTGTTTAAGGTTAATATGGGTGCAGGACACGGAGGTGCTTCGGGCAGATATAAATATTTGGGCGAAAGCTCGTTTAAACAAGCATTTATAATGCAAAGTTTGGGGATTAAGGAAAACTACGTCACCGTGCACGGAAAAGTTTACGATGCCAATGGCGAAATCTTACCCTTTGTAAATGTTTATGTTAAAGGAACTACGCAAGGAACAACATCAAACTACGATGGAGAATTTAGTGTAGATTTACAAGATGGAACATCGCAGAAGCTTGTTTTCCAATACATTGGGTTTAACAAAAAGGAAGTGCCTGTTAATATGAAAACCCAAACAAGCGATTTAAAAATAACGCTTGAAACTGCTGTTGAATTGTTGCCACAAGCAGTTGTGTCGGCAAGTGGCCGAGACCCAGCTTATGCAATTATTGAGAGTGCACAGAAAGCACGAAAAAAACACTTGAAACAAGTTGATACTTATAGTGTTGATATTTACATAAAAGGAATTAGTCGATTAAATGAAACTCCTGAAAAGTTACCTGCTTTTATGAAAAATTGGGATATGCCCGATAGCACCGATTTAGGTTTAATGAGTTTGTCGGAATCGGTAGCAAAATATTTTTATCAAGCACCAGACGACTACAAGGAGCAGATGATTGCCTCAAAAGTTGCAGGAACAAATCAAGGATATAGTTGGAACAGAGCAGGCGATGTTATGCTTAATTTTTATCAGAATAATATACCAATGGGTTGGTTTGCCGAACGTGGTTTTATATCGCCAATTGCCACATCTGCAATGTTATACTACAAATATCAGTTAGCTGATGTAAAATTGGACAACGGAAAAACTGTTTATAAAATTAAGGTAATCCCTCGCAGAAAACACGATCCTGTTTTTAAAGGTTATGTTTATATTGTTGATAGCACTTGGAATTTTTACACCGTAGATTTAACTCTTACAAAAGATGCTAATATCAAAATGATTGACAGCATACAAATTAAACAAACACATATTCCTGTTAACGATAGCATTTGGTTGCCTTTTACAATTCAGTTTGTGCAGCATTTTAAAATCTTTGGTTTTGGAGGTACATCAAACAGTGTAGGAACTTTTAGTAATTATAATTTATCGCCAAACTTCGATAAAAAATTCTTTGGTAACGAAATTTTTAGAATAGAAGATGAGGCAAACGAAAAGGATACAGTTTATTGGGATAAAAGCCGATATATTGTTTTAACTGATGAGGAAAAGAAATATTACAGCAAAGAAGACAGTTTATTGCAACGCAGAAAAGATCCAGAATATTTAGACTCTCTGAAAAAAGCAGAAAATAAATTTCGTTGGAATAGTATCTTGTTAAAAAAATACGAGTTTAAAAATTATCCAAAATATCGCAGTTTTAGAATTGAACCGATAATATCGCCAAAAACACTTTATTACAATACTGTTGAGGGCTTTACTGCAAGATTAAATGCTCATTGGTATTTTTTCGATAAGGAAAAGGAAAAAGAAGAGAATAATCTTTATTGGTGGGATAGTAAATTAAGTTTTAATCCCGAATTAAAATATAGTTTTACAAATAACCAGCTATACGGAACTATGTATATGCGAACTCCGTTTTTGTATTTGCGTACAGGTAGAGATTTTATAAATTATGCAAATATGCTTCCTTTGGTTAATTCTGTTTATACTTTATTGGCAAAGGAAAACTACGGTAAATTCTATAAAAAAGATTTTATTAATATTTGGAAATATAAACGTATAATGCGTGGTTTGGTTGGTGGTATAAATTTACAATACGAACGCCGTTATCCTCAACAAAACAATGCAGATTTTTCGTTTTACGATTATTTTGGTTTGCCCGATAAAGATTTCATTTCTAACAATCCGTTAAACACAGATAACGATGCATTAAGTTTTAATCAGCATGATATTTTTACTGCTGAATTCAATTTTACTATAAAATTTAAGCAGAAATACAGCACCTATCCAAAATGGGGGAAAATATATCACGATTCTAAATACCCGACAGTTTATCTTAAATATAAAACAGCTTTTTATACTTCGGATTCTCGCACAGGATTTAATTTTGCATCACTGGCTGTTAGCGATATTATTGATATGAAGATGTTTGGAAAATCAATATACACAATAAATGGTGGTGGATTTTTTGCTTCTGATAAAAATATGGAATTTATAGATTATCAGCATTTTATGGGAAACCAAACTATATTCTTAATGTCGAGTTGGGGAGTGCAATCTATTGTGCCTTTTAATACTCTAAATTATTTCGATTACAGCACAAACAAATACTATCTTTCGGGAAGATGGGAACATCATTTTAATGGTTGGGTATTTAATAAACTGCCTGTTTTTCGCAAGTTAAAATTCCAAGTACTTGCAGGAACTGCAATGCTATATTCAGAAAACAACGGTTTGTTTACCGAGCTTTTTATTGGGGCCGAAAATATATTTAATGTTTTACGAGTTGATTTTGTAACAAGCTATCAAAACAAAAAAATTAATCCTTTAATTCGGGTTGGTGTTGATGTCCCTTTTTAAAAAAAAACATTCTTTTTGCATTTCCTAACATAAATTTAAAAAGATTGATAGTTTTTTATTAAACTATCAATTAATAGAAATATTTACTATATTTGTTTTATGAAAGAGATTAGTTTTTTATCAAATAGTTTTTATTATAACTTGATAGAAAGCATAATATACAATCGTAAACCAGCAAAATGACAGCTAAACTAAAAAAATATTGTCTATAAAATATTAACCGACTAAAGATAAAAGATTATGAAAACAATATTATTAATTCTTACAGTGGTATTTATAACGATAAATATAAATTCTCAAACAATTACAATAGAATGGGAAAAAACGTATGGAGGAAATACATATGATCAATTATATGCTTTACAAACAACATCTGATAGTGGTTATATTGCCATAGGTGCATCATGGAAAAGTAATGACGGTTTTAGTGGAAATCATGGTAAGTATGATTATTCGATAATAAAATTAAATAAAGATGGAGATATTATTTGGACTAAATGTTATGGTGGCACTGATTATGACATGGGTACTGATATTAAACAAACAACAGATGGGGGATATATTGTGTCGGGATATTCAGAAAGTGCAAATGGTAATATTAACTGTACAGGGAGTAATAATAAAGCTTGGATTGCAAAATTAAATCAAAATGGTGATCTAGTTTGGTCTAAATGTTATGGCGGAATAAATAGTGATAAAATAAATAGCATACAACAAACAAAAGACGGAGGTTATGTAGCTGTTGGTAGTTCATTGCAAATAGGAAAAATGGTTACGTCTGATTATTATTGGATATTAAAATTAAACTCGATTGGAGATACACTTTGGTCGAAACATTATGGCGGAACTGAGGATGATATGGCATATAGTATTATACAAACAAATGATAGTAATTATATGGTTGCAGGTTTTACTTATAGTTTTAATGAAGATGTTAGTGATAATCATGGTTCAAGAGATGCATGGATATTAAAATTAGATCAAAATGGCAATATTATTTGGTCTAAATGTTATGGTGGTTCTAGTATAGAAAATTCTAGTTATATTCAACAATTAGCAGACGGTAATTTTATAATTGCAGGTAGTTCTTGGAGTGACAATGGAGATTTAAGTAGTAATAATGGAGGTGCAGATGCTTGGATATATAAAATAAATCAGAATGGAGAAATTCTTTGGTCAAAAACATATGGAGGTTCTGACGATGATATTGCATGGAAAATAAAACAAACAATTGATGGTGGATTTATTGTAGCAGCTTGTTGGGATATGTATCAAAACAGTGGAGAAAGTGATGTTTGGATAATAAAATTAAATCAATTTGGTGAAATTATATGGGATAAATATTTTGGTGGTTCAGATATTGATTATGGGGATTATGTTAATCAAACTTTTGATGGAGGTTATATTGTAGGTGCAACAACTGAAAGTTCAGACGGTGATGTTAGTTTTAATCATGGTGCTAATGATTTTTGGATAATAAAATTAAGTTTAATATCAAATATAGGAGATGATAGTTCAACTAACCATTTTAATCTTTATCCCAATCCAACAAAGAATAATGTACAAATAAAAATTAATAACGAACAATTAATTGGAATTATTGAAATTACAGATATAAATGGTAGAATTGTTAAACAATTAACCGTAGAAAATGATAATAATTTAACAATAGATTTAAGCAGCCAAGCTAAAGGCATTTATTTTGTAAAACTAATAGGAGAAGGCTTTGTTAGCACCCAGAAATTGTTGCTTGAGTAGAAAGAAAACTGAAATTGCTTTCATTTTGTTCCCGATAACTATCGGGATTGACGTATTGAACACAGTAAAATGGCAATAAATCGCAAATGAGATATATAAAATATTATAGCAATATGGCTTCTGTGATAGATGCTGAAATTACAGGAAGTGTTTTTGAAATAAAAAGTTGGTATCAATTAAAAACTGATGAAAAGAAAATTAGAAGTGGTTTGAAAATAAAATAAGTTTTGATATCCAGCCCTCCTCAATCGGACTATTATACTCGAGAACGGGTCGCATATTCATGGTTGAATATCAAAACTATAACAAAGATAGTGTTTGAAAACAGAAAAGCCAAGTAAATGAAAGATTTATTTAGGTTGTGAATTGCTTTCATTTTGTTCCCGATAACTATCGGGATTGACGTATTGAACACAGT
>CAZRWZ010000121.1:7060-8644 GCA_964603745.1 uncultured Bacteroidaceae bacterium
GAATTGCTTTCATTTTGTTCCCGATAACTATCGGGATTGACGTATTGAACACAGTTTGGTCGCCAATTTTAGGTTTTGTCTTTCCGTTGTGAATTGCTTTCATTTTGTTCCCGATAACTATCGGGATTGACGTATTGAACACAGTAAACGAAATAAAACAAGTTTTACAACGGAAAGTTGTGAATTGCTTTCATTTTGTATCTTTGACGTATTGAACACAGTGAAATTGAGTATTTAATTTATAAAGAAGACGTTGTGAATTGCTTTCATTTTGTATCTTTGACGTATTGAACACAGTGATATAATAATTTTAATTTAGTTCATACTGTTGTGAATTGCTTTCATTTTGTATCTTTGACGTATTGAACACAGTGTCTTGTTGGTTTTTTGCTCACAAAATTGTGTTGTGAATTGCTTTCATTTTGTATCTTTGACGTATTGAACACAGTCAGTGGGTTAAATGGAAACCCAACCGAACCGTTGTGAATTGCTTTCATTTTGTATCTTTGACGTATTGAACACAGTAATCTTTTCGTTTTTAGCTTTTAAATTTTCGTTGTGAATTGCTTTCATTTTGTATCTTTGACGTATTGAACACAGTTGTTGGGCTTGATAGCACGTTTCAACACAGGTTGTGAATTGCTTTCATTTTGTATCTTTGACGTATTGAACACAGTAAATCCTTTCCTTTTAATGTTATTTCATATGTTGTGAATTGCTTTCATTTTGTATCTTTGACGTATTGAACACAGTATTTTAATTTATATCGTCAATCAAGAATAGTTGTGAATTGCTTTCATTTTGTATCTTTGACGTATTGAACACAGTCACTTTCATATAATTACAGATATATATGTTGTTGTGAATTGCTTTCATTTTGTATCTTTGACGTATTGAACACAGTGCATTTATGCGCGAAAATGTTAAGAATTACGTTGTGAATTGCTTTCATTTTGTATCTTTGACGTATTGAACACAGTAATATGGAATAAAATACTCGACAAACATGGGTTGTGAATTGCTTTCATTTTGTATCTTTGACGTATTGAACACAGTAGAATTAAATAAAATATACAAAGTAGACAAGTTGTGAATTGCTTTCATTTTGTATCTTTGACGTATTGAACACAGTAATACTAATACTCGTTAATGGGTAGTTAAGTTGTGAATTGCTTTCATTTTGTATCTTTGACGTATTGAACACAGTCAACGAGGGTCATCATACTTATCTTCGTGGTTGTGAATTGCTTTCATTTTGTATCTTTGACGTATTGAACACAGTATTATAAGCACCTATTGCAATTGTATTTGCGTTGTGAATTGCTTTCATTTTGTATCTTTGACGTATTGAACACAGTAGTATATTACTTGCACTAATTTTGGCATAGTTGTGAATTGCTTTCATTTTGTATCTTTGACGTATTGAACACAGTACAAGTACTTAGAGGGCTATACACGCAAAGTTGTGAATTGCTTTCATTTTGTATCTTTGACGTATTGAACACAGTAACTTTTTGTAAAAAGCTTTATAAAACCGGGTTGTGAATTGCTTTCATTTTGTATCTTTGACGTATTGAACACAGT
>CAZRWZ010000122.1:0-3122 GCA_964603745.1 uncultured Bacteroidaceae bacterium
TCAAACCCTTAACCTCGTTGACAAATATTCTGCAAACCTTCATCATTTAAAATAGTAATAGTTCTTCCTGATATTTTAATAAGTTTATCGTCTTTAAAAGTTTTGATTATACGAATAACTCTTTCTCTCGATAAGCCTGTTAAATCGGCAAGTTCTTGGCGAGAAATATTTAGTTCAAATTCTTTTTGTTTAAAAATTCTATTAGCCAAACATAAAAGAATATCTGCCATTCTGCCATAAGATTGTTTATGCTGAAAACTAAAAAAACGACTATTAATTTGTATTTTATTTTCGCATAAATAATCTATAACTTCACTGGCAAAAAGAGCATTTTGTCTAATTATTTTTCTAAAAGTATTAAGATCGAACAAACGAACAACAGAATCTTGATACGCTTTAACAGAATAAGGAAATACTTGATTGTATTTACTAAGAGAGGTTAATCCAATAATATTACCTTGTGGTACAATTTTAAGTGTTAAAATATCATCACCTTCTTCTAAATAAACTTTTACAAGACCACTACATAAGAATAATATATGAGAAGCAAAAGTTCCTTGTTTGCATACTATCTCCCCTTTTTTATATGAAACTTCAAGCTTTGTTTCCTCTAACATTTCAATTTCTTCTTCGCTTAATGTTTCAAAGCAATGACAAAAATTATTAGCTGTATGGTTAAAATTTGAGACTGTACAACTCGAAGGGAATTTATTTTGTTTCATAGTATTTTATTTAAAAATAAACATAAGCAAATATATGTAATAATAACTACTTAAAATATGACATTACACCATATGTGACTTAAATCACATTTTTAATGTGTGGACTACCCTTGTGTATGTGTATTAAGGTCAGTGCTGTTTTTGTGCATTGCATTCAAATATATCTGACATTTGCTGAATAATTATTTAGTAATTTAAAAATTTAAAATTTATATTATGGAAGCAAAAGAAACTTTAGACACAAAAGGACTTTCTTGTCCTATGCCTATGATGAAATTAGCAAAAGCTATGAAAGGATTAAATTCCGGAGAAGTTTTAGCAATGTTGGGTACAGATCCCGGAACAAAATCAGATTTACCTAAATGGTGTGAAAAATCAGGAAATACACTACTTGAAGAAGAAGACTTAGATGGTGGAGTATTCTGTTTTTATATTCAAAAAAAGTAAGTCATGAGCGACACAAAAAAGACAGGAGTTTTTAACGATTTATATCAACTCCTTTTTGCAAAACACTGGCCTGTTTGGGTAGGAGCAATTTTAGCAGGAGCATTAAATGTGCTAATGTTTAGTATTGCCGGACCATGGAGTGGCAGTGCAGGATATAGCTCTTGGGGCAAAAACTTTTACGACAGTATTAATGTTTTAGGTTTTGATGGAACACAATCAATTTTTGAAAATAAATGGGCAATGCTTAGTATTATGATAGTAGCAGGTTCATTTATTGGAGCATTAATGTCTAAAAGTTTCGCATTAAGAATACCTCCTTTTGGAGAAATTATAAAAGGTATTCTTGGCGGTTGTTTAATGGCTATTGGTGCAACAGTTGGCATCGGGTGTTCAATTGGTGGTTTTTTTAGCGGTGTTCCTGCATTGTCGGGTGGTGCTATAATGCTAACAATAGGACTATTTCTTGGAACAATAGTAGCAGTAAAGTATTTGTTTTGGGAAATGGAACATCTACCTAAGGTAAGTTCAGGAAAAGCATATACTTTTTTTGGTGCCGACCAAGGTAAAGGAAATTGGCAAAAATGGTTAGGTATTATTGTAGCAATTGTTTTAATTATTGTTGCATATAATTTTTTCCAAACAGGACATAATATTATTGCATGGTTTGTAATAATTGGAGGCTTATTAGGATTAATATCTCAACGCTCAATATTTTGTATTGTTAGAGCATTTAGAGAACCATTTATGTCTGGCGATGCCGACGGAGCAAAAGGAATTATTGCAGGAATACTTGTAGTACTTTTTGGTTTCGTACTTATTAAAACTATGAATGTTAGTGCCGGCGACACATTAGCTCGGTCTATTGAGATGAAAGCCGTTCATAACAATTTTTGGCTACGTGGATTACTTGGCGGATTTGTTTTTGGCATAGGAATGACAATTGCCGGAGGCTGTGCCGTTGGTACACTTTGGCGTATGGGCGAAGGTCAAATTAAACTATGGTTTGCAGCCTTAGGATTTTTATTGGTATCACCAATATCAAGTAAATTTATTGTGCCTTGGGTAGAAGAAACACTACCTTTTAATATGCAATTCAAAAACTATTTACCCGATTATCTTGGATATTCCGGCTCAATAGGACTAATACTATTAATATTATTTGTATGGTATTGGTTTGCAACTTGGAACGAACGAACAGGCAAGTTTAGTCAATTTTAATAAATCTAAAATTTAAAAAGATGAAATACAGACAAATCATTTTTTCGATAGCAATTCTTTTAATTTTTATAGTATCAGCTTGTACAGGTATTTATGAAAACGGGAAAGAATTAGCAGGAGATGTAGATAAACTTGTACCACAAATATCTGTTGATTCGCTAAAAGCAAAAATTGAACGTGGTGATGAGTTTATGCTTATTGATGTTCGTCAAATTGCCGAATATAACCAAGGAAGTATAGAAATAGCTACAATTATCCCAAGAGGGGAACTAGAATTTTTAATTCTTAACGATGCATATTGGGAAGAACAATTTATGTATGCACCTAAAAAAGAAGATGAAATTATAATTTTTTCAAATTCTGGAAAAAGAAGTGCATTAGCAACTCAACAATTAATTCAAATAGGATTTAAAAATGTGAAAAATCTTACAGGAGGTTTCGAAGCATTCGATCCAAATCACGAAGCATCGGCAGAACCAGAAGAAGAAGGTGGATGCGGTGGTTAAAACTATAAATAAAATAATTTTTCAATTTAATTTAAACTTTATATTATGAATACAAAAAACAATTTTTTTAGAATGTCGCTGCTTATTTTTGCAGCATTATTAATCTCTTTTACAAGTTGTAGAAAAGATGATGACAGTACAGAAACGCCTACAGTAGATTACAAAAAAGAGATGGTTAACTACATGAAGGCAAACGGTATGGACTTAAACGAAGTGCTTACAGCTTGGA
>CAZRWZ010000122.1:3222-8643 GCA_964603745.1 uncultured Bacteroidaceae bacterium
ACTTTTACAACTAGTGCAACTACAGGTCAAGCTATTTTAGCCGAAAGAGTACAAAAAATGATTGGAAATGGTTTTCAAGGTGTAAAAAACACTGATGTATTAGCTGCTCCATCTAATTATTTTATTAATAACTATTGGGCAGAATCTGATGTTGATCATTATGGTCATATTAAAGAAGCACATAGAATTAAAGAAGATTTAACTCTTGCCAGTGGTGGTTTTAAATTTTATGATAAAGATGCAACTGTTGTAACTTATTGCTGGACAGGTCAAACCTCATCAGCTATTACTGCATACTTAAACATTTTAGGATATAATGCTAAAAGTTTAAAATTTGGAGCTAATGGAATGATTTATTCTGATCTTCAGCATCATAAATGGTCTAGCTCAGGTAACTATACTTATGTAACTTCTAAATAATTATAAAAATGAAAAACTCAAAAATATTATATTTTTTAGTAGTTTTTTCGTTAATTACTATACTTCCTACATCTCTGTTTTCGCAGGGATGTGAGGAAGCTAGTAGTGATGAAGGAGTTCAGGTTAAAGGTTTTATTCAACCACAGTTTAATTATTTTATGAATGGTGTAGATGCTGATGGAAAAAGTTTAAATGAAAATGGCTTTAACTTTAATCGTGCACGCTTAGGTGTGGTTGGTAGTATTCCTTACGATGTTTCTTATTATTTCTTTATGGAAATAAGCCCTTTTAAAGGTACTACGCAGCCAACTCCCGTTTATTTATTAGACGGATTTGTAACTTATAGTCGTTTTTCTATGGCTAAAGTTTCTATTGGGCAATTTAAATCGCCTTTTAGTTTAGAGCAAAATACATCTTGCTCCGGATTAACAAGTGTTTATCGTTCTGATGTTGTTAGCCAAATAGCCGGACCACAAAGAGATATTGGGGTTTTAGTTACAGGTGGAAACGACACTACTTTGTTTAGATATTCTGCTGCCATAATGAATGGTACAGGTTCTGGTCTTTGGGACGATAATACAGGAAAAGATTATATAGGTCGTTTAATAATTCACCCTATCGAGATGATTCAATTTGGTGGTAGTTTTAGAACAGGAAAAAGAAATCCAACCGATTTAGCAAAAAAACAAAATGATTTATATAGCTATGCTGCAGAACTAAAATTTAAATACAAAGGATTTGTTCTACAAGGCGAGTATCTTTATGGTACTGATAAATTATATAGCACAACCAAAGTTCCAATTTATGGTGGTTGAGGTGGTATTGTTGGTTTTGAAACAAAAACCGAAGGATCTTATAATAAAGGTGGATATTGGGTAATGGCATCATATAAAACTAAATGGAATTTAGAACCAGTAATAAAATATGATACTTATAGTCCTGATTTAGCAATTAATGATACTTGGAATAGTAACCTAACTTTTGGGCTTAACTATTTCTTAAACGATTGGACAAGAGTTCAACTTAATTATGTTTACAGAACAAAAGGAGAAACAAATAAAATTTTCCACGATGAAATTGTTCTACAAGTTCAAGCAAAATTTTAACTTATAAAAATTTAATATTATGAAACGTATATTTTCTTATTTAATAATTTCTTTGATATTTGTTCAAGGTATTTTTGCACAAGATTTAATATCTGCAAAAGAACTTGCTTCAGTTATGAAAGATAAAAACACGCGTATTATCTCAACAAGAAAAGCAACAGATTACGCAAAAGTACATATTACAGGAGCTGTTAATTTCGACCACCATACTTTATACAAAGCAGGTGCGGTAAAATCAGTAATTAAAACACCAGCCGAAATGGCAAAACTTTTTGGTGCAAAAGGTATTTCAAACACAAATAAAATTGTAATTTATGGCACAGGTAGCGGAAAAAGTTCTGGTCGTATTTATTGGATTTTGAAATATCTTGGTTGTAAAGATGTGAAAATATTAGATGGTCACTTAACTGCTTGGCGTGCAGCAAGAAAACCTGTTACTAAAGCAAAGCCATCTGTTAAAGCTACAGCATTTACAGCTACTCCTGTGCCTGCTTATTTTGCAACAACAGCATATGTAAAATCTAATTTAAAAAATGCTAAAGTTGTTATTGTTGATAACCGTAGCAAAGATGAATTTACAGGTGTGAAAGGAGAAACAACCAAAAAAGGACATATTCCCGGAGCAGTTTTCTTCGAGTTTAAAAATGTTATAAATCCTACAACAAAACAAATTAAACCGAAAGCCGAATTAGAAAAAATGTTTAAAGATGCAGGCATAACTTCTGATAAAGAAATTATTTTGTATTGCGAGTCTAGTGTGCGTTCGGGTATTGTTTTTTTAGTGCTTAAAACCATTCTAAAATATCCAAAAGTAAAGGTTTACGATGGTGCATTCTACGAGTGGGTAGCTAAAGGAAATTCAGTTGTAAAATAAATATTTATATTATGAAATGGTATAAAATTTCAATAATTTCTTTTTTAATAATTTCTATTGTAGCTTGCAAAAGCCCCATTTCCACAAACGTGTATAATGGTGTTGATGAGGAGGTTGCAAGTATAAAGCAGACTGTTAGAACTATATCTCAAAAAGATTTTAAAAAGATATTAGATAGTGGTGTGGCAATTAATATTTTAGATTGCAGAGAAAAAGAAATGTACGATACTGCTTGTATCCCCGGTGCAGTAAATGTTGCAAGAGGAATGCTTGAGTTCGAACTTGGAAATAAAATTCAAGAGAGAAGAAAAACTCTGTATGTATATTCTGATAGCGAAGAAAAATCTATTCTAGCAACTGCATCATTAAAACTGATTAAATTTTCATCGGCAGTTGTAATTGAATCTGATTGGGACACTTGGAAATCTACTTATCCTAATGATATTCAGCTAGAACCAAATGCAGGGCAAACACAAGAGGCTGCTGCTCCTGTTGAAGAAGAAGGTGGTTGTGGAGGTTAAGATTACACACAATTTTTAGAAATCAACTAACATAAAAATCTCGATATTACTGTATCGGGATTTTTTTATAAATTTAAACGAATAAAACAGAAAAAGTATAAAACCCGAAAAGCTATGTGGAGTATATACAGTTGTTTTTAGTCTAATGTAGAATTATCATTTAACTTTTTTTTCTTTTTTATTTTAATATTTGCTTTGTTTTCTTCTTTTGCAAGTAAGCGTTCTATGTTTTTTTGATGTGTAAATAACAATAATATTGCTATAAGCATTGAAAAAACAACTAAAGAGATTGTAGTCTCTTTTAAAATAACAATAATTAAAATTGGGAAAGAAAAACCTGCTATCATAGAGCTTAGAGAAACATATCGGGTAATTACTAAAGTTATAAGAAAAATTGCTATCGCAATAATTGCTGCTTCGGGCTGCAAAGCAATTACAGCACCAAAAAGTGTAGCAACTCCTTTTCCTCCTCTAAAACCTACATAAATAGGGAATATATGCCCAAACAAAGCAGCAATACCCAGTGCTAATTGCATGTTAATCAACTCATTGCTAGTAAGAACAGCATCAGAAAAATTATCAACATATCCTGCAAGATATACTGCAATAGAACCTTTAAGAATATCAATTAATAGAACAGGTATGCCGGCTTTTTTACCTAAAACCCTAAAAGTATTAGTTGCTCCTGCATTTCCACTGCCATAATCACGAATATCTTTGCCGTAAAAAACTTTCCCAATCCATACAGAAGTAGGGATAGAGCCAATTAGGTAAGCAACAAGTATTAATATTACGTAAATTAACATAGTTTTTTATAAACAAACTCACAAAGTAAGAAAATTATTAAAGTAAAACAAAAAAAGTTTTTTATTACACCCTTAAATTTGCACATAAATTACAAAAAAGAAAGATATAAATACAAAAACTAACCGCATTAGTCCGTGTAAATATGCACTTTGTCATATCTTTATATTATCACGATTTTTAAGCTAAGCTTATATCCTTAGGTTTACTTTTAAAATGCTAGTAGTTAATGCTTCATTTAACAACTTATAAATAAACAAAGTGAAACCTTGACTTGCGGACAATGTCATTAAGTTAAGACGTAAAATCTATAATTTAAGCGGATATAAGGGTTAATAAAAAATAAAACGTAAAAAAACAATAAAAACTATGAAATTAGGGAATACTTAAATCGTCTATAAAAAAATATGAAAATATTATTGAAAAACTATTTTTTAGAAGTAGTCTTAAATAAAAAAAAATATTAACTTTGAAACAATAATTTAAAACAAAAAAAGATGTACGGAAAATTTAAAGAATTTTTACAAAAAGAGCTTACTGATATTACAGAGGCAGGTTTATATAAAAATGAAAGAGTAATAACATCGGCACAAGATGCAGAAATAGAGGTTAACAATAAAAAAGTATTAAATTTTTGCATGAATAATTATTTAGGATTATCCAATAATTCTGAATTAATAACAGCAGCCAAAGAAGCAATGGATACAAGAGGATTTGGAATGTCGTCTGTTAGATTTATTTGTGGAACACAAGATTTGCATAAAACTTTAGAAAAAAAGATTGCTGATTTTTTCGGAACAGAAGATACAATACTTTATGCAGCAGCTTTTGATGCTAATGGTGGTGTTTTTGAACCGCTTTTTAATGAGCAAGATGCAATTATCTCAGATTCTCTAAATCATGCTTCTATTATTGATGGTGTTCGTTTGTGCAAAGCTGTGCGTTATCGCTATGCAAATGCAAATATGGAGGAATTGGAAGATAAACTTAAACTTGCACAAGCACAAAGACATAGAATTATTGTAACAGATGGAGTTTTTTCTATGGACGGTAATGTTGCATCAATGGATAAGATAAACGAACTTGCTAAAAAATATAATGCTCTTATTATGGTAGACGAATGCCATTCAGCAGGAGTGGTAGGTAAAACAGGTAGAGGAGTTACAGAACTTTTTAATATAAAAGGTGAAGTTGATATTATTACAGGAACTTTAGGCAAAGCTTTTGGCGGAGCAATTGGTGGTTTCACTACAGGAAGAAAAGAAATTATTGATATTCTACGACAGCGTTCTCGCCCATATTTATTCTCAAATTCTATACCTCCTTCAATTGCTAATGCAGGAATTAAAATGTTTGATATGGTTTCTTCCACATCGGCATTGCAAGATAAATTACACTCTAATACAGACTATTTTGTTAAAAAAATGGTAGATGCAGGTTTTGATATTAAACCAACAAAATCGGCAATTTGTGCCGTAATGCTCTACGATGCAAAACTATCGCAAGATTTTGCAGCTAAGTTATTAAACGAAGGCATTTATGTTATAGGTTTTTATTTCCCTGTTGTACCAAAAGGAGAAGCACGAATTAGAGTTCAATTGTCGGCAGCTCACAATCAAGAACATTTAGATAAAGCAATTGAAGCTTTTACTAAAATTGGAAAAGAGCTTAAGGTTATTTAGGGTCTGCTGAAAAG
>CAZRWZ010000123.1:0-8613 GCA_964603745.1 uncultured Bacteroidaceae bacterium
ATGATAAATGAATTTAAAGATTGGCAATAGAATTTTTAATTCTTAATTTTTAATTTTTAATTCTTAATTTTTAATTTTTAATTCTTAATTTTTAATTTAAAGATTAATCATTTAACAATAGAACAGTTTAACAATAGAACAATACAAGAAAACATAACCTCATAAAACATATTGATTATCAATAAATTAAAATCAAACACAAGTATATAAACATCAAATATCACATCTGTAACTAAAAAAATCATTAATTAAGGTAATCAAATACCAAATAATTATTATATTTGAAACGTAAAAAAAGATTATAAAAATTTTCTATGAGTAAACAAAAGAAATCAAGAAAAGACTTTTTAAAGTCTGGTTTATTACTTAGTGTAGCAGCAAGCACAGGAATAGGGTTACTAAGTTCTTTTAAAGCACCAGAAGTAACAAGCAAAAAAGTAAAAGTAATGACATCTGACGGAAAATTGGTAGAAGTAGAAGTAAACAAACTACAAGAACCAAAAATTCCTAAAGGTGAAGACTTAACACTTAGCGATTTACAAAAACGAGGCAGAGAAGGAATTCCAGGTAAAAAATGGGTAATGGTAATAGACTTATCTAAATGCCGTAATGCAAGAAAATGCATGGAAGCTTGCCAACATGCACACCATCTAAAACCAGAGCAACACCATATAAACGTAATGCAGATGCAAACAGCTAAATACACTGCTCCATTTTATATGCCAAAACCATGTATGCACTGCGACAACACCCCTTGTACAAAAGTTTGCCCTGTTGATGCAACATTTAAACGTCAAGACGGTGTAGTTCTTATAGACAACGAAAGATGTATTGGTTGTAGATTTTGTGTTGCTGCATGTCCATATTCTGCACGTGTTTTCAACTGGTCTGAAACATTAGACGAAAAAGAAAACCTAGAAGATACTTACGATATAGAACTTAACGTACCACAGAAAAAAGGTACAATAACCAAATGTTTATTTAGTGCCGATAGATTAAGAGAAGAAAAACTTCCTTATTGCGTATCAGCTTGCCCTAATGGAGTGTACTACTTTGGCGATAGAAACGAAGATGCAGTTACAAACGGAACAACCAAAGAAACTGTTCGTTTTAGCGATTTAATCGAAAAGAATGGTGGTTATACACTTATGCCTGAATTAGGCACAAAACCAAGTGTTTATTATCTTCCTCCAAAAGACAGAGTGTTTGAGTTCAACAAAGAAGACAAGAAAAAACTTGAAGAAGAAAAAGAACATAAATCTTAGTATAAAAAAGAAAATAAAATTATTTAACAGAAAAATCACAAACAATGTCTGATAAATTACCAATAGAAGAACAAAAAAAGCGATTTAACAAAATTGCTGATGATATAATTAAACCAATAACCAAACACGGAGGCTTACAATATTGGATATTTTTATTATCACTAATACTAAGCCTTTTTGGATACGCATATTTTATCCAACTAAAAGACGGGCTTGGAGTTACCGGTATGCACGATTACGCCTCGTGGGGAATGTATATTGCCAATTTCGTATTCTTTGTAGCAGCCGCATTAATAGGTATGCTAATTAGTGCAGTGCTTGGTTTAATTGGTTTAAAGTGGATTACTCCGATAACCAGAATAGCCGAAATGATTGCCGTTGCATTTGCCATGATAGCAGGCTTAGTTATAGTTTTTGATATGGGTCGTCCCGATAGATTATTAAACGTATTTCTTCACGGCAGAGTGCAATCTCCAATTATTTGGGACGTAAGCGTAGTAACAGTTTATACAATAATTAGTATGCTACTACTTATTTTACCACTAATTCCGGATATGGCAATAGTAAGAAAACGATTACCCGATGCACCAAAATGGGAAAAAATAATATGGAATTTTCTTTCATTAGGTTGGACAGGTACACCAGAACAATATAAAATAATTCATCGTTCAATAAGAGTTTTATCAATATTAATTATACCGGTTGCCCTGATGATACACACTGTAACATCTTGGCTTTTTGCAATGACACCTCGTGCAGGGTGGGACAGCACCGTTTTCGGACCATATTTTGTTACAGGTGCTTTTGTAACAGGAGTTGCAGGAGTTATTGTTGCAATGTATTTCTTTCGTAAAAACTATAAACTTCACGACTATTTAACCGATTTTCATTTCGATAAAATGGGAAAACTATTTGTGCTTGTAGCAATGGTTTATATGTATTTTAATGTGAACGAATTTTTAGTTCCTGCATATAAAATGAAAGCAGGAGAAGACCATCATATAATAGCATTATTTGTTGGCTCTTGGGCAGGATTATTCTGGTTTGCACAAGTTTTTGGTAATATTTTACCAATGTTTTTACCAATGTTTAAATACTTTAGAAAACCTATGCCTCTAATGCTAATAGCAGTGTTAGCCGTTATTGGTGCTTGGGTAAAAAGATATATAATAGTAATACCCGGACAATTACACCCGTTTTTACCTATACAAAACGTACCAGAAAAATTTCATGCATATATACCAACAGGACCAGAAATAGCAATTACACTAGGTACTATTGGAATGGCAATTACAATTATAACAATTCTTGCTAAAATTTTCCCTGTAATTCCTATTTGGGAAGTAGCAGAAAAAGAAGGAATAGACAAAGAAATAATTAACGAATAAAACAAATTATTATGATAAATAATTTTATAAATAAAATAATATTTTCAGCATTAATATTAGGTCTTTCAGTTTCAGCACTTGCTCAAGATTGGCAAGTACCTGCAAATGAAAAAGACAATATCTCCCCCACTCCTTTTTCAACAAAAACAATACAAAAAGGTAAAGATATTTTTAACAAAAATTGCAAATCGTGCCATGGCGATATTGGAAAAAATAATTCTGTTGAATTAAACCCAAAACCCGGCGACCCTGCAAGCAAAAAATTCTCTATAAGTACAGACGGAGAACTTTTTTATAAAATAACCACAGGGAAAGGAGCAATGCCTAAGTTTAAAGATATTATTGGAGAAAACGAAAGATGGGCTGTTATAAGCTATATCCGTTCTTTTCACCCCGATTATAAACCTACTAACACAAATGGCGAAAATATTGGAGAAGAAGAAATTTTTAAAGGTAAGGACATTAAATTATCAGTAAATTTAGATAACGAAAAACACGAAGCTAATGTTATTCTAACAGGAAATGTTGATGGAGAAACAAAAGCTGCAAATGGTGTAAGACTTGGTTTCTTTATTAAAAGAACCTTTGGTTTACTACCTGTTTGCGATGCTGTTACTACAAATAACGAAGGACTTGCAAAAGCAATATTTCCAAACGATTTACCTGGTGATTCTTTAGGAAATTATGAAATTGTAATTAAACTAATAGACAATGATATTTATGGAGATGCAGTTTATACCGAAAAAATAAATTGGGGAAAATCTTTTGTTTATGAAAACCCATTAGACCACAGAGCTATGTGGGGAAACAGAGGAAATGCTCCTTGGTGGTTATTAATTACATATTTTTCTATGTTAGGTGCGGCATTAATAACAATTGCTTGGGTAATGTTGCAATTAAAGAAACTTAAAGGAATGGGAAAATAAACACCCTACTTCATATAAACAAAGCTAGTATCCTATAAAGTGTGTAAACAAAAAAAGCTCAGTTAAAACTGAGCTTTTTTATTTCTTAATATTCATCTTCGTTAAAAAAGAAATCATCTTTACTCGGATAATCTGGCCAAATATCCTCTATACTCTCGTATGCTTCACCTTCGTCTTCAATCTCCTGCAAATTTTCGATAACTTCCATAGGAGCACCGGAACGAATTGCATAGTCAATTAATTCTTCTTTTGTTGCCGGCCAAGGTGCATCTTCTAATTTAGATGCTAATTCTAATGTCCAATACATACTATTATTGTTTTAATTAGTTATAATTGCCGCGAAAGTAATAAATATTATTTAACAAAAAAGTTTTTAGCAATTTTTTTATTAAGCTCATATCAACATTTAATTAACCATCTCTATCAAACCTTTATTTATCAATTCATTAATAAATTCTTCGGTATCAGTTTTACATGTTTTTTCATCAACACTGTATTCCGACATTAATTTAGAAATTAAATCCTTATAAGTAATTTCTTTCTCTACAATCTCCCAAATACGAGTTCCAACAGGACTTAAACTGTAATATTCGCTATTTTCTACACTCATCATCACTGTTTCACCATCCATATCAGAGGACAAAATCTCCTCTTTTCTTTTTAATATTGTGCTATTTTCAATCATAATTATAATGTTTTTTTTTACAGATAATTAAACTTTAACATTTGTTCTCTATTATTTTTTTCAATTAATTTTATTTGATTTTTATTTAAAACATCTTTCCATTTACCCGACTTTCCTGTTTTAAAAAATTTATCTGTTTTTATTGGTTTTTCTTTAAAACCTTCTTTTTCTTCTAGTTCTGATAAAAGCTTAAAACTACTATTCTCTATTGCTTTAACAAATTTTCTTTCATCAAAATCTAAATTAATAAAATCTAATGCTTTTTTAAATACATTATAAGTATCATCTAGCATATCTTCGTATCTCATAACTAAAACAGGTATTTCTTTCTGCTCTGTCCACGATGCAACATGTTGCGACCAAGAGCCAAGTGTTTGTTGCAACTGATTGTTTAATCCTTTTTTAGATTTGGCAAGTGTATGCTTATTATTATTAATTAATTTAATCGATTTATCGATATCAATAGAAGAATGATTTGCATAAGACAAAACAACATCTAGCGGATTGCGAACAAAATAAATTACTCCTGCCGATATTTCTGTGGGAAACATTGGTTTTCCATTTAGTAAACTATAAGAATCGTGTACTTTATTATAACTTGTTTGTTTTAATTCATTAGAAAATTCTTTATAAATTTCAGCTCTAAGCACATCAATCTCCTCTTGCAATAACTCCGAAGAGGCAAGAGCCGAAACATCATCAAACAAAACTCGGCTACTTGCAATAGTGCCTGTTCCTATTTCGTTTATTGATATAGGTTTATCGCTATTGCTAAGATAGTTAGCAAGAAAAATACGAAACCAAGTATTTCCAGATTTTGGAAAAGATGCTAACCAGTATATGTTCTTTTTATACTCCAATTTAATTTATAAATTTATTTCACCTTTAAATACAAATGTGGCAGGTCCTGTAAGCCAAATATCTGAAAACAAACCGTTTTCTTCTTTAAAACTAACATTAAGCAAACCGCCTTTTGTTTCAATATTATAGTTTGTTTTATTTCTCCCTGTTTTTAAATATGCCGAAATTGCAACAGCTGTAACACCTGTTCCACAGGATAATGTTTCGTTTTCTACGCCACGTTCGTATGTGCCAACTTTTAATAAATTATTGTTTATTTCTGCAAAGTTAATATTAGCACCACCCTTGCCTACTTTTTCTGAATAACGTAATTCTTTACCTTCAGAAAAAATATCTACTGTATTTATATCATCAACAAATTTAACATAATGTGGCGAGCCGGTATCGAGTAAATAATCTATATCAACAATATTAAATGCTGATACATTTTGCATCTTTAACGAAATTTTATCATCAATAATATTAGCAAAATGCTCACCATCTACAGCTATAAATTTTGCTGTTTTTTTAATAACACCTAATTTTTCGGCAAATTGCACAATACAACGTCCTCCATTTCCGCACATTGTTCCCTCATTACCATCAGAATTATAATATTTCATTCTAAAATCGAAACCATCAGCTTTTTCTAACAACATAAGCCCATCGGCACCAAGCCCGAAATGTCTATCGCATAAAAAATTAATTGTATTTACATCTAAATTAATATCATTTCTACGATTATCAATTAATATAAAATCGTTTCCTGTGCCGTGATACTTAAAAAAATTTAAATTCATGTTAAAATAAATAAATTACCAAGTGTAAAAGTAAAGATAATAAAAGTTTTATTATATTTTTGATACAAAAATTTATAAAGTAAATTAAACATCTATTATTATGAAAAAATTTATTGGGTATTTTATAATTGGTATAATTAGCTCCGTTACAACAATTGGAGTAAGTGTTTTTTTGAATAACAACAACGATACAAGTAAGTTAGAAACACAAAGTCTAAACCAAGACAAAAAAATCCATCAAGTAAACATGTCGGCTATACCACCTGCTAATATGGATTTTATGGCAACGGCAAAAACTGCTGTTGATGCTGTTGTTCATGTTAAAAAACAATATGGTCAGCCACAGAATTTTTACGAATTAATGTTTGGCAGTCCGGCTAGTTATACCCAAAAAGTACTACCTGTTGGTTCGGGTGTTATTATTAGTAGCGATGGTTATATAGTTACAAACAACCACGTAATTGAACAAACTGATTATTTAGAAGTTGTGTTAAACGATGGCAACTCGTATCCTGCAAAACTAATAGGCACTGATTTACAAACCGATATTGCTTTGCTAAAAATTGATGCTAAAGATTTACCTTTTATCCCTATGGGAAATTCTGACAATATTGAATTAGGAGAATGGGTTTTAGCTATTGGTAATCCATTTAATTTAACATCTACCGTAACTGCCGGAATTATTAGTGCAAAAGCTCGTAGAATGGGAATGGTTAATCGTTCTGTTGATAGCTTTATACAAACTGATGCTGTTGTTAATCCTGGAAACAGTGGTGGTGCATTAATTAATATTAAAGGCGAATTAATTGGTATAAACACTTTAATATATTCTGGTACAGGTTCATTTATTGGATATTCTTTTGCTGTGCCAGTAAATTTAGTTAAAAAAGTTGTTAAAGATTTAACCGAGTATGGAAAAGTGCAACGTGGTTATTTGGGTATTAGTATTGCCGATGTAAACGAAAAAATAGCAAAAGAATTAAATCTTAAAAGCAATAACGGAGTTCTTATTACAGAAATTAATAAAGATTATGCCGCCGATAAAGCTGGTTTGCAAATAAATGATGTAGTTGTTAAAATTGAAGATACTAAAACAAAAGATATTTCTACATTGCAAGAAAAAATAGCAGAATATCGTCCGGGAGATACATTAAAATTCTATGTTATTAGAGATGGTAAGGAAAAAGAGATTGAAGTAACTCTAACAAATGCTGATGGCGAATTTAAATTTACTAAAGTAGAAAGTATTGATGCATTAGGTGCAAAATTTGAACAAGTTTCAAAAAACACTCAAGAAATATTGAATATTAAAGGTGGTGTTGTAGTAAAATCTATAAGTACAGGAAAATTTAGAATAGAAGGTGTGAAAGAAGGTTTTATAATATTAACCGTAAATAAAACACCTGTTTCTAACACCGAAGATATTAAAAAAGAACTTGATAAAGCTGATGGAGGAATACTTATTGAGGGTATTTATCCTAATGGTAAAAAAGCATATTATGCTATTGGTTTAAAATAAAAAAAAAGGCAATAAAAAATCCTTGAGCTTAGTAATAATCTCAAGGATTTTTTTTGCAAAACTAACAAGCTATCAAGGGTCACATATTATAATGCCAATATTATAATCTCCGGTTCAATATTAATTTTATATTTTAATAAAATATCTGCTTGTATTTTTTTGTAAAAATTAATAATATCAGCACTTTCTGCATTAGCTTTATTAACTATTACAAGTGCTTGATTTTGATACACTCCTACCCTTTCCGTTCCTTTATTTTTCCAACCTGCATTATCTATTAACCAACCTGCAGGAATTTTTACCATTTCATTTTTTAAAGGATAATTTGGAATATTTGGATATTGCTTTTGCAATTTCTCAAATTCTGCTTTAGTAATTACAGGATTTTTAAAGAAACTGCCTGCATTACCAAGTTTTTCGGTATCAGGTAATTTTGCTTCACGGGTTTGTATAACTGCCTCACGAACAGTTTTTAGGTTTATTTCATCATACTGCTTTAAAACTTCTTTTAAATTACCATAATCAAGCTTAAACTCAGCTTGTTTTTGCAAACGATAATAAACATGTGTGATTATAATTTTATTATGCAATTCATTCTTAAAAATACTATCACGATAAGCAAAATTGCAATCTTTATTTGTTATTACTTTTAATTCAGCTGTATCAATATCTAGGTACTCTACTTTTTCGATAATATCTTTTGCTTCTGCTCCGTAAGCACCAATATTTTGCACTGCACTTGCTCCAACAGTTCCGGGTATAATCGATAAATTTTCTGTTCCGTAATAATTATTATCAACAGTATATTTTACAAAACTATCCCATACTACGCCCGAACCAATTCTCAACAAAACACCTTCTTCGCCCTCTGATATCAACTCAATACCAGATATTTGCGAATAAAAAACAAAACCCTTAAATTCACTAGAAAACAAAACATTACTGCCGCCACCAAGAACAAAATACTTGTTCTTTTCTACTGAAAAAACCTCTAAGAATTCTTTAATATCTTCAACACTATCAAACTCAATAAACTTATCTGCAATACATGGCAAATTAAATGTATTGTAGTTTTTTAGGTCTTTATTTTTTGATATTTTTAGCATTTTATTCAATTTCCCTAGCCCACTTCTCCAAGGGGGAATAAGATTTTTTTAGACTATAGTTTTCTTTACGAACTTTCAACTTTA
>CAZRWZ010000124.1:0-8597 GCA_964603745.1 uncultured Bacteroidaceae bacterium
CCTCAGAGCTTTTCAGCAGACCCAAAATAAAGCATAACAACCTGTTATGCGTTTCTCGGCAGACCCGAATAAGCAGAACCATTGATATTAAAACTTCAAAAATCCGTAAATATAATTTTGAGTATATTTACGGATTTTTGAAAAATAGGGCATTTAAAAATTATTTTAAATGTTCGGGAACTTGTTCATTTCTAGTAATATCCTCTAGCGTTTCATTTTTTCTGATAATATGAGGTTTTCCTTGCTCGTCTATTAACACAATTTTAGGACGATAAGTTATAAATTGCATCCATTGTGTCATATTATAAGCTCCAATACGACTAATTACAAAATTATCACCTTTTTTAAGAGGAGGAAATTCTAAATTTTTTCGGATAACATCAATATTCATACAAAGAGGTCCGTATATTATGGTGTTTTCAGATTGAAGCGAAAATGCCTTTGCCGGTGTTATTTTGTGTTCGTACCAAAATGATGTAAACAACATATTTACACCTACATCTATAATCATAGATTTGCTTCCATCTGCTAATCTTTTGTTTGCTAAAACAGTACCTAAAATATATCCTGCATCATCAATTAAAGCACGACCTGTTTCTAAAATTAACATTGGCAAGTTATCTGGTTTAATATCTGAACTTAACAATGCTGTTGTTATAGCATCGGCATATTCATCAAAACTTGGTGTTGTATCGGTTCCAGGTAAATATGCTCCTATTAATGTATTTTTAGAAGCAAAACCACCACCTAAATCAATATATTTTATTGCATGATTATATTTAGAAAATAGTTTCACTGCAAGTTCCGACATTTTTGATGCTGCTACTCCGTATGCCGAAGCAACCATAATGTATGTACCAATATGTGCATGCAAGCCAACAAGTTCCATTTTACCTGATACCATTATTCTGTTAAGAACGTCCCAAGCTTCGCCATTGTCGTAGTTAAATCCAAAACGAGACCATTGTGGATATATTCCTGTATCCATATTTATTCTAATGGCTACTTTTGGTTTTTCAGATAATTTTTTAGTTAGTTCTAATATTAAATAATATTCATCAAAATGGTCTATATGAATAAGAGAACCATTTTTTATAGCAAGTTTTAAATCTTCTTCACTTTTATCGGGGCCATTAAAAATTATCTTATTACCAGGCACTCCATTTTTTATAGCTTTTTCATATTCAAAACCAGAAACTACTTCTGCCCAAGAACCTTCGTCGTGATAAATTTTACATACAGAATTTAAATAATTTGTTTTATAAGACCAAGCAAATTGTACTTTCGGATATTTTGAAGCGAAAGCTGTTTTTGCTTCTTTATAAACACTTCTTATTGTTTTTTCTGATAAAACATAAACAGGTGAGCCATATTCTTGAATAAGTTCTTCAACTGGTACGCCATCTATATTAGTAATAGGATCGTATTCTGATTTTAAGCCAAATTTATTTGGCATTCCTGCTATTATTTTTTTTATTATCGGTCTTTCAAATTTTAATTTTTCCATAATTCTATATTTCGCCAGTAGTTGCCAACAACTGAAATTTATTAATATCTGTAATAATATCGTAAGAATAACGTACAAACATTTTTCCTACTTCGTAATTTTTAAAAGCTTCTACATCTTCGCCTGTAGCTAATTTAACAAGTGCTTCAGGAATGTTTTGTCCGGCTCCAACAGCTAAATATACCCATGCCGGTATTCTAGGGTTTATTTCAATAATATAATAATCGTTATTAGCAGTTTTTATAATTTCTAATTCCATTCCACCTTTCCACTTACTGCCTTTGATTATTTTTTTTGTAAGTTTTAATAAGTTTTCATCGCTTAGAGTGATACCTGCCCATGCTTTTCCTTTATCAGTAATATATTGCTTTCGCATTGGCACGGCTGCAATTGTATTGCCTTTGCCATCGCCAAGGGCTACAACATTTACTTCTGTTCCTTGCACAAATTCTTGAATAATTACAGGCAAGCCCCATTTAGATGATAATTTATTAAAATAGCTTAATACTTGGTCTGCATTGTAACACACATAAGCATCATAGAATTTCCCTTTTACCAAAAGAGGATAAGAAAATTCTAATGCAAGAGAATAAATATCCGATTGATTAAATATTGTTTTGCTTCTTGGTATTTTTACATCATATTTTTCGCCAAATTCAGGTAAATTTGATTTGTGTCTTTCTTCAAATTGCTCAACAGTAGGCAAAAATGTTTTTATTCCCATAGCTTTTAATTTGTCGGCAGATTTCATAAAACTAAAAAGTTCTGCATCAAAATTGGGGATTAAAACATCAATATTTTCTTTGGAATTTATATATTCTATTCTTTTTAATAGTGTTTCTGTTCCTGTTGATGGATAGGGTACACTATAAACTTTATCTACAAGATCGCTCATGTAAATACCAGGTTCTAAGTTTTCGTATGCTAAACCAATTATTCTTACATCAAAATAATTGCTTTCTCGTAAACTTCTGATAACAGGAATCCCTGGTCCGGGATTGTCTGTATTGTTTAAGCCTGTAACAGCTATGGTTATTTTTTTCATTATCAAAGTTTACTCTTGAATAAAATGGTTTTCTTTTAACATTCCTTCAAAATCGCTTAAACTTTTATCTAGTTCATTGTTGCTAACATCGTATTTTTCTAGAATTATTCTTTTTATTTCGCCTTGTGTTTTGTCATCTTTATATAAATTAAAGATTTCAGATCCTATTTGGTTCAACGAAAAGCTTTCGCCTGTTATAGGGTCGAAAACAAAACCAGTTTCGCTTATTGCTAAGTCATTTCTTATTTTCATAATAAAGTATTTTTAACAATGCAAATATCGTAATTGTTTATTTTTTTTTGTTACAAAATTTTGTTGTAAATGTATATAATTTTGTAAACAAGAATTTGTTAGAAATAGTCTTTAAAATCTACAAGTCGGGGTTTCTTTTTATTAATTTTTTAAGGAATCGGGTATTTCAATGTTTCTATATCCGTTTACGGGGAGTTTAATTAGATATGTTTTTTTATATTTATTTTTAAGATAATTTTGGCGTAACCAAGGATTAAGGTTTTTTAGTATTTTATAATTTACACCTTTTTGGTAAGCAAAAAGTGCAAGATTATTTATTGTGCTATCAATTTCTATAGTTTTAGTGGGTACATTTTCGTATAAATCTTTTTGTCTGACATGAAAACCATATTTTTCGGGATTTTTCATAATTGTTTTCACTGCTATAATTCTGTTAACATATCGGCTTGTTTCGTTATTTAGCAATAAATCCCAATAATTGTTAGTAATTTGTTTGCGAAGTTGTTTTGCTAAGCCAGATTTTCCCATATTATACGATGCTGCTACAAGTGTCCAGTTATTAAATTTTTTGTATGCTTCGTTAAAATAATTGCAAGCGGCTTGTGTTGCTTTTTCTAAATTATACCTTTCGTCAATTTCTGTGTTTATTTCTAAGTGGTATTCTTGTCCGGTTTTTTTTATAAATTGCCAAAATCCTTTTGCTCCTGATGGCGACACCGCATTTGTTAAACCGCTTTCTATTACACATAAATATTTAAAATCATCGGGTATATTGTTTTTTTTCAATATTGGTTCAATTATAGGAAAATATTTATTAGCACGTTTCAAAAATAATAGTGTTTGCGATTGCCAATATGTATTTACTAAAAATTCTCTGTCAATGGTTTCGTAAACATCGTAGTTTTCTATGGGGATAATTTCTTCGGCAAAATTTAAATTTTTGGGAATATCTACGGGGTATATTGCATAACTATTTACAAATTCTTCTTTAAATTGATTATCTTCACCTTCTTCTGTTTGCGACGATGTAAAGGTGTAGAAAACAATAAATACAACAGGAAAAATAAATAATAAATATATTAATTTAGAATTAAATAGTTTACGATTTTCTGATTGCTTTGATAACTTTTTTTGCTCTTGTTTTTGAACTTCTTGTATTGACATATAATAGAAAAAATATAATAAATGCTAATGTTCCGTAAGAAATGGTATCAAATACCGACCATCGGTTTGCAAAGTTAACAATATAACTTGATAAAGAAACCGAAATTACAGAAATTATCATTAATAATATTGCTACTTGATTGTCTTTTAATCCTAGATATGCTAAATGATGTGTTGTGTGATCACGACCTCCTTGAAATGGCGATTTCCCTTTTAATAAACGGTTGATTGTAACGGTTGTTGTATCTATTATAGGTATCAAAAAAGCAAAAATTATTACCACTAGTTGTCTGGGAAAATAATCTACTGCATTTCCTGTAGGGTGAATATTCCATAAAAAAAGTATACCCATAGCTCCTAGCAATGCTCCAATAAATTGGCTGCCATTGTCGCCCATATATATTCTCGAAGGCGACCAGTTAAATTTTAAAAACCCGAGTATAGAAGCAAAAACTACAGCAATACCAAATAAAAATGGCAGTAGTGTATAATCGTTTGATAAGCCAATATTAAAAAACATTCCTGATAAAATTGTAAGTGTAATAACCGAAGTTATTGCGTCCATATTATCGAGCATATTTATCGAATTCATTATGCCTACAATCCATAGTACAGTGAGTGAATAGTTTAAAATCTGACTATCAAATATTTTAATATAAATATCAAAGTAAATAAGTAGAAATGCTATAAGCAACTGAATACTAAACTTAAAAAGTGGGGGAGTTGATAAAATATCGTCTGCCAAACCCATAAAAAAGCCTACAGTTGCAACTAAACCAATACCAAATAATCTATTATCTATTTGGAAATTTGTATCCATAAAAAGAATATATGATATTGTAAATATTAAAAAAACAGTAAAAAATGTTATTCCTCCGTAGATTGGTTTTGTTTGAGATGCAAATCTTTCGGCAGTGCTGTTAGATTTTTTAATATCTATAGCCGATTTGTTATTAATAAAATACCTATTTATTAATACACTTAGTATAAAAGAAACAATTCCCCAAATAATAATTTCAATTGCGTAGTTGTATATCATTAGTTAATATAAATTTTTTTACAAATATATGCGTTATTATTCACTTATTTTAATTTGTTTTAAATAAGAATAAACTTATTGATAAATGTATAATTATTATTGATAGATTTCATCTTTTAACCATAAATCTGAAAAGTAGATACTTTAGTAAATTTCTATTATTTAGAAAAAATGCGTTTTATAAAATTATCTTTTTTAATTATTTTATCGTCTTGATAATAACCATTGCCATAACCATAGCCGTAGCCGTAGCCATAGCCATATTTAGAAGTAAATATTTCTGCACTATTTAAAACAACAGAAAGATTTTTTAAGTTATTATTTTGTATTAAATTATTGATATTATGCAGATAAACTCGTTTAGAATAGCCTGCTTTTATAACATAAATAGGAAAATCAGCTTTTTTGTATAAGTTATAAGCGTCTGTTACTAAGCCAATTGGCGAGGTGTCTATAATTATTACATCATAATTTTGTTTTAATTCTTTAATTATTTCGTCCATTTTATCGCCAAGAGTTAATTCCGATGGATTAGGAGGCACAGGTCCTGCAACTATATAATCAATATTTTTATTATCGGTATGATGGATACATTCTTCAATTGTATTATGATTACTTAATATGGTACTCATACCCTTGTTGTTATCAACTCCAAATCCGAGATGAATTCTTGGTTTGCGTAAATCTAAATCAATAACTATAACTTTTTTGTTAGTGATAGAAAAAATACCTCCAATATTTAAAGCTATAAATGTTTTCCCTTCGCCCGAAACTGTTGAAGATATTGTGATTACAAATTTTTTATTTGTGTCGCCAATAAATTCGAGGTTTGTTCTTATTGTTCTAAAAGCTTCTGAAAATCTTGAATTTATTTTTTTATGAATCAGCAATTGTGAAACGGGGATTTTTTCTTTATATGTTGGTATAACTCCAATTATTGGGGCGTTTGTATGTTTTTTTATATCAACTTCTGATGTTATATTATTATAGATTAAGTATTTTATTAAAATAATTATTAATAGAACTATAAATCCAACAAAAACACTAAATAAAATTATTTTTAATTTTATAGGTGATATTGGGCTAGTAGGTGTATCGGCAAGTTCTAATATTCCGTTTTTTGATACAAATCCTGCTTGAGAAATTAAGTATTCAGCTTTTTTACTTATTAGTTTATTATAAAATTCTTCGTTAACAGAATATAATCGGTTTAATCTTGCAAGTTCAATTTCGTTATAGCTAGAGCTACTAAAAATTTTATCTTCGTATTCGCTAATTTTTTGCTCATATCTTTTTTTCTGCTCTCCAAGCCTTGATACAGAAGAGCTTACATACTCGCTAAGTATTTTCCTTTGATTAGATATTTGTTTTTCAACAACTTTTATTTTATGATTATTTTCAGTTACGTCATTTAAAAGTTGCTCCTTTGTATTTAATAGTTCTTGCAAGTTATTAATTATACTTGTCATTACTGCTTCTGATTTTGTATTGCTTAGCAGCGATATTATATTGTATAAATTCAAATTTTTATTGCTGTCAATTTCCTTTTTAATATGTTTTAAGGTTACCAACTCAATTTCAATATTAGAAATTTCATCTTCAAATTCATTAATTTTTGTAGTAAATACAGGAAATGGATTGTATTCAACGCCTTTAGATTCTTCTTTAATATTATTTTCTTTTTTAAAACTCTGTATTTCTCGTTCGGTTTGGTTTAAATCGGTAAATACTTTTTTTGTTTGATTATCAATAAATTCAAGAATTTTGTTTGCACTTAATTGTTTTTTTTCTAAATCGTATTGTAAAAATTCTTCGGCAATTGTGTTTACTATTACCTTTGTTTTTAGGGCATTGTTGTCTTTAAAAGAAATTTCTATTGTTTGTGCAGAATAGTTTATTACATTAACAGACAGTTGCTTACTTAAACGCTTATATTGTTTATTCGGATTGTTTATAACAATATGAAAGCCATTATTATTAATGTTTCCTTGTTTTGCTTGCAAACTTTCTATATTATTTATCTTTATCTTAAAAGATAATTTATCTATTTGATAATTTTTTCCAATTTTATATGTTTCAGGATATTTTTTGTTGTTAATTGTTAGTTTATACATATCGGTATCAACAAATTTAATATAGATGGGCGTGTCGTATATTGAAGCGTCTTTTACGCTAACTAATAGTTCGAATGGGCATTTTGTGTATAATTCTTCGCTAAGAAATGTGCCGTCATTAAAATAGCTAATTCTTAACGAAAGTTTATTATAAACACGTTTTAAAAATTCTTTCGACCTTAATAATTCAATAATATTATCAATATTAGAGTTTTCGTAAATATCATCAATTTGTAAAAATTTATTATTTGGGCTATTATCTGTATTTATCTGTATTATTGATGATGATTGATAAACAGGTTTTGTATATCTTAAATACAGAAAAGTAAAAATAGTAACAAACAGTACTATAAAAACAAAAATTAGTCTGCTCTTTTTTAGTATATGAAAAAATATTGGCAGCTCAAATTTTTCGTTAAATATTGGTATTTTATTATTGTCCATATTTTATTTTACTAGTAGATAAACAGTTAGTATAGATGTGAATAGAGTTAAATAAGGAGTAACTTCGGCTAATGCTTTTGTTGCATACATGGCTCTTTTTTCAACATATATAACATCGTTAGAACGCAATAAAAAATTAGTATTTTGCATGTCTTCGATATTTCTAAGCTTAAACATAAAAATCTGAGGATTATCTAAGTCTCCACGCAAAAGTTTTATTTTATATGCTTTGCTGTAATCAGAAATTCCACCAGATTTTGCTAATGCTTCAATTAAAGTAAAGTTGGCATTTTTCATAGGTATAACATTTGCTTTTGTGCTACCTGCCGAAAACACAAATACTCTGCGGTTGGTAACAGTTATTAACACAAATGGGTCGATAAAATATTTTTTATACTTTTCTTCTAATTTTTTTTCAGCTTCACGCACAGTTAAGTTGGCAAGCTCTACTCTATCTAGGGTGGGTAGTTTTACTTTGCCATCATATTCTACGTCAAAAGTAAGAGGATTTTGATTTTGAACGGCATTTGTTCCTTTTATATCAACCAATTGATCGCCTTTGTTTGTGTATATTTTTACATCAAGTTCATCAAATGGTTTAATCTTATATTCTTTGTCTAACTCTTTAAATTCGGAGTATTTATAAGCTTTTGGAGTTTTAAACATCCTGCTTGAATTAAGAGTCTTGCACGAACTTAAAAGTATTGTTGCAATAACAAAGATTAAGTATATTTTATTCTTTTTTATTTGTATCATCATTGTTTTATAGACTTCAATAATAGGCAAATGTAAAGATATTTGAGCTAATTTTATAATTTATATTAATTTTACTTTCAATTATACTCAATTCATTTAGCTTTTCGGTAATTTATATAAACTTATTTTTCATTTTTGTAGCTTTGGTTTCTAAATATAGCCGTAGTTATAGAATGTTAGAAATAGTTTGTGCTTAACAATTAACAATTGACAATTAATAATTAGAGCTTGTCTATAAAGTCCGATTTCTGCGTTGTTGCTCAAAATTTAAATCCT
>CAZRWZ010000125.1:0-8557 GCA_964603745.1 uncultured Bacteroidaceae bacterium
TCATAAGTCTTTTCTCATAAGTCTTTTCTCATAAGTCTTTTCTCATAAGTCTTTTCTCATAAGTCTTTTCTCATAAGTCTTTTCTCATAAGTCTTTTCTCATAAGTCTTTTATCTCTCTGTCTAAAATCTAACATCTAACATCTAAAGTCTAATATCTTAACTAAAAAAACATCAGTTAATTTGTGTCAAAATTTTTTCTAACCGCAGTTTCAATCTTAGTATAATAAGAATTATCAAAAGCAACAACAGAAATATTTAAAGTATAATTATCTTCTTTGGTTTCTCTAATTTTAATTTCAGTATCTACCGAAGTATTTACCCAGGGTAAAGAAATTATATATTTATTTATTTCTTCAATAGTTAAATCAATATTTTCTTCATTTTTAATAGATATTGAGAAGGTATAATTATTTTTAATTTCTGATGCACTTTTTATTGATTTGGTTTTACCAACTACATCGCTGTAAGGTATATAAGTTTTATTGCCATCGTTTGTAGAAATAATTAAACTTCTTTGCCCAAATTTTAGAATTTTACCTTCCATATTATTAGTGATAATAATATCATTAATTGAATAATTTGCCGATGCTTTCACAATTAAACCTGCAACATAATCTTTTATAAAAAATATCCCGACAAATAGAATCACTAATAAAAGTATTGCTATTAGTATAAAAGCTGTTACAGTGCTACGCTGATATAAATATCCGGCAAACATTCCAATAACTAAAATTCCGCCTATTATTTCGGTGTAATAAAGTAGTTTACGAAACTTTTTTTCTTCTTTAAAACGAATAAAATAATACGGTAGAATTGTTTTTAGTAAAGAAAATAACAATACCAATGCTATTGATATTACTATTGTCAACAATATGGGAATAAGCGAATTACTCATTATAATATTCCTTTTTCTTTTAATATTTTTAAAATCGAAGCCATCATATATTTATTTATAGTATAAACCTTATTTTGTTTGCTTATTAGCCCTGTGCGTAATAAAAACTTAATTTTCTGACTTGTAATATTTTTATCGCTATGCATTATTCTTGCAAGTTTAGTTTGTGTTATATTTTTATGAATTACAAACTGTGTTAAATATAATAAATCTTCTGTGTTTAATCTGTTTAAGTCAAAAGTATCAACAGTTTTAAAATCTACGAAAATAGTATTATTTTCATATTTATTGATATTTGACAACCATAAATTAAGAGCCGAATTTACATTGCCAGCAGAATATTTATAATATCTACTAAATAATTTTGCTAGTGTAATACGGTTTTTTTCGCTAAGTTTTTTATCTTTATAATTAAGCTCTAAACCACTCGATTTATGTCTTAACAAAATAATATCTTTAATAGTTTCTGAGCCTAAACTATTAAGCTTTATTATGTTTATAAAAATATCTTTTATCGGGTTTAATTTAAAAATAAGCTCTGCCGAATGATAATTTAAAGAAATAATAAATAAAAATCTTTTATTGTATTGATTAATTAACGAAAACAGATGCTCTACTAAATTATTTCCATCTTTAGATTTTTCCCACCAAAGTTCAAAGTCGTCTAAAATTATAATACTGTCTTTTTCAAATTTTTTCATTAAATCGGTAGTAGAGCCATTTTCCAACAAAGTGTTTTCTAAAACACGTTCAAAATCTTTTATGTTAGTAGTTCCAGAAACAGGAGGCGATATATTATAAATGGTTTTATTACTATAGTTTTTACTTATATAATTAGTAAAAAATGTTTTGCCAGAACCGTGTTCTCCTATAATTGCAATTGCTCCCTTAGAACCATTGTAATATCTTTCGATAGAATTTTTTGCATTCTCTAATTCGTTTTGTCGTCCAATCCAAAACTCTTTGTGATACGAGTTTTTATTAGAAAATAATTGACGATAATAAAGCGGAATTGTATTAAATATTTCTTGCTTTGGCGATAATGAATTTTTAATGTTTAAAATAGCATTAACATTACTATAAAGAAGTGTTTCTTTATCTTCAATTTCGTTTTTTAAGTTAATTGCCTTGCTCTTTGCAAATATTAAACGAGATAGTTGTTCGGAATAAAGTTTTTTAAGATTTATAAATTTAGTAGTAAATATTCTTTTTTTCTTTTTAACCTCTTGTTTGCTAATATATTGTTTTAAATTTGAAGCCGTATTAACAAAGGTGTAGTATTTTAACTCGTGAGATATTTCACTCAATAAAGCTTTAGAAATGTTATTAATATTGTCTGATATTTCTTTCAGGTAATTTAGTTCGGTGCTTACTTTTGTTACTTTATCGTTAATAAGCTCAACAATTTCTTTGTTTTGATTAGATTTATTAATGTTAGAATCGTAATCGCTTATAGAAAATTCTATTAACCTGCGGGTGTCGGTTAAAAATTCATACGATTGTTCTAAACGGTTTTTTAGCTCATTAAATTCCTTTGTTAAAGGATTTTCTAACTTGTTTAAAAATAAATATTCTACTAAACGAGATGCCGATATTTTAATAGCTTTTGCCCCCTCTAATTGAATTCTTTCAAACTGATTAAGCTCTACTAAATCAATAACTTCTATTTTTTCAGGAAAATTAGAACTTGCTTTGTTTAGTGCTTTTATAAGATATTCTTGTTGTTCGCCAATCGAATAAATTAAATTTTCAAATGCTTGTTCATCAAATTTATTTTCAAAACTTTTTAAATTTTCATTTATATTATTATTTACAGATTTAATATAATTATAAAAATTCTCAAATTCTTGGATTAAACTATTTTTTATTTGTAGGTTTATTTTAAAAACAAAATCTTCTAAAAATGTTTTTACTCTGCTATCTAAGGCAAACAAACGTAATTCTGTAGAAAGAGCATTGTTAAGCAAAACATTATTATTCATCCAAGTTTCCGAGGTGTTTTTAAAACTCTTTTTTAAGATGTTAATCTTCTTGTTATGATTAAGTTCTACAACATATTTGTTGCAATTAACTTGATTTAAACGAGTAGATATTTTATTTAAATTATTTTTTGTATTTACATAAAAACTATCAGATAATGACGTGTTTATGTTTTTTGCAAATGTATATACCTCATCAATTTTAAACAAAAGATTGTTTTGTTGTTCGTTTATAAAATCATCATTAAGTTCTTTGCTCTCGGCTTTTGCCGATAAAAGAATAAAAATCTTGTTTATTTCTTCTATAATTTTTTGATATTCAACAATAAGTTGAACATTAAGCATTCCAAAATCGCTTATATATTTATGAGTATTTTTGTATGTTTGAAATTCAATTTTTGTTTTAACAAGTTCTTGATACCTAACCTTGTATTTGTGGTTTTTGAAAAGTCGTTTCCTTGCTTTAAATAATTTTTCCGATAATTTATCGCTATCATTTGCTTTTAAATCGTCGGTATTGTATGTAATTTTTATCTTCTTTGGTAATTCGTTAAGTATTTTCTGATTATCTTGAATAAAACTATCTAAAGATGTTTTAAAAAACTCTTTTAATTCTGGCGAGCTGTCTTTTATATAACTCTCTATCAGTTTGTTGGTTTTTAAAAGTAATTTGTTTTGATTTTGATTTATCAAAAACTTTTGCTTAGAAACATCAAATTTTGAATAGTGAGTTTTAATAGCATTTAACGAGTTATCGGTAAGTTCTCTTATATTCTCAATAGAAGAGGCATCAATATTTGTCAATTTTGTAAAAAACGCATTTAAAGACTTGTTATAATTATCAAGAAGTTTTTGATATAAGCTACTTTGTTCTTTGGCTAAAGTTTTATTATTTGGTAAAATAAAATCTTTATCATCAATAATTTTTTTAATGATAGGTTCAATTTTATCATTTTCATTTGTTTTGGAGTCTGTCATTTTAAGTTGTAATTGTTTAAACACCGTTGATGCTTTTACCAAAATAACTGTACCTATATCATTAAAAAGTTTAGATGTTTTTTCTATATATTCTTTTTCTTTTCCTTTTTCAATTTCAGGAATACCAACAAAAACGAGGTCGGAATGATAAGATTCTGTGGTAATAATTTCATAAAACGATTTTTTCTCAATTTCGTTGTTCACAACAATTATTTCGGCATCAATTCTTAGCTTATCAAGATGTTTTTCTGCTATTTTTTTTATTGATGCAGCATTTGCATTACTATTATTTACAACAAGAAAACGAATTTTTGCATTTTCCCATATTTTGTGATTTGTTAGAAATTTAGAGATTATTAAAGCAAAATTGCCGTAATTCTCAGCATCTTTTGCCCAAATATCTATTTGTTTTTTTTCGCCAAAACCTCTTGCTTTGTCATAATCCATCAACAATAAATTATAATCTAAATTATAAAGTGTGTTAATTAATTTAACAAATCTTTCTGCTTTATCACGTCTTTCGCCTAATCCTATTAAAATAGTATTTGGTTCTACACCAGAAAAACCGTAGGTTCTGGCAATCATTTCTATACCGTCGTAAATATCTTTGCACGATTGACGACGAGTAAATACTCCCGGAATATTTTCTTCGGTATTAATTGCTTGATTTTGTTTAGAAAACAGCACATCAAGTTCTGTATTTTCAACCAAATCGAAGTTCGATAACATGCCGTGTTTACCTACTAAACATTTGCCAAACTCTAATAAATGAGGTCGTCTATCGGTTTGCCCGCTAAATAAAATAATGTTTGGTTTCCAATTTCTTTCTTCAATTTCTTTTTCCGACATTTTTTGCAAAGCACGTCGCATCACACTTGTCCATACACTTTGCCAAACATCGCCATATTCCGATTTTATTTGTTTTCGTTTTAACAACAGATAAATACTACCCATTATCAGCAATGAGGCAAACATAGAGCTTGTATCAAGTTTAAACATTATTGCAAACGATGCCAAAAAACCTATAATACCAAGCGAAATATGAATTTTAAAACTAGGACGAAAATCTGTACTTGCCCATTTTTCTAAAACATATGCAAGATTAATAAATCCGTAAGATGCAAGATAAAACATAGAAACAATCTTTGCTATCACGTCAAGTTCACCAATTAAAATACCACCTTCGGCAATTGCGAAAATTAATAATAGTGCATTTCTTGGTTCGTTTGTTTCACCATATCCTTTTCCGAAAATTTTGGGTGCTATTTTATCTAATGATATAGCTTGTAAAATTCTTGGCCCGCCCAGTATTCCACCAAGTGCCGACGAAAGTGTTGCTCCCCAAATACCTGCAATTACAAGTGGTGCAAACCAAGCAATTTTACTCAAAATATTGTAATCGTTAAGTAAATATTTAGGGTCGATATATAAGGCAATTGCAATAGCTAAAATAATATATATTATTAATCCAACAAGTATTGATAGTATTGTTCCTTTAGGAATATCGCCTTTGGGATTTCGCAAATCTCCTGACATTGCAACACCAGCAGTAAATCCTGTTACAGCAGGGAAAAATATTGCAAATACAAGTTCGAGATTTGTATCTCCAGAACCAAAAAGATTTATTGTTTCGGGGTGATATTCTCCGTGAATAAAAAAACCTACAAAAATTGAAATTAATGAAATTCCTATTGCAATTAAAATATAAAACTGCATTCGCATTGCTAATGAGGTGCTTATAAAAGCAATAATGCTTAGTGCTATTATTGTAATTGTTCCAATAATTCTAAAACTGTTTATGTCTTGTCCTAATCCTGTAAAATTTTGAATAAATTCTATGCTTAAAAAATTTTCGGCAAAACCGATAATATAAAGTGAAATACTAAGTGCCGTTCCAATAAACAGGGCTATGCCAATAGCTCCACCCATTGGTAAACCAAGACTTCGAGAAAGCATATAATATATACCTCCTGTTTTTATTTTTTTGTCGGTGGCAATAGAAGAAATGCTTAAACCCGTGGTTATTGAAATTACGTGAGCAAATAAAATTATACCAATTGTATAAATTAAACCCGCTTCGCCAACTACCCAACCAAGACGCATATACATTATAACGCCTAATATAGTAAGTAAAGAAGGAGTGAAAACTCCTGCAAAAGCACCGTATTTTTTAATTTCAGGCATAAATAGTTTTAAATTTTTGTGTCAGCGTAAATATATTGTTTTTTTTGATATGTGGCAAATTATATCAAAGCTTAAAATAAAACTGCCTATTTGTCATTTGTAAGTAAAAATATTTCATATTTACTTGTCATTATTGTCGTAGTTTATTCAAAAATTAAGATAAAACTTAATCGGCATAAAAATTGGAAAGCCAATCGAAAATAAATTTTAAATTATACTGATTATGGAAAAAGGACAAATTAATGTTACAACGGAAAATATATTTCCGATAATTAAGCAATTTTTATACTCAGACCAAGAAATATTTCTACGAGAGTTAATTTCTAATGCTGTTGATGCAACTCAAAAGCTTAAAACTATTTCGTCGGTAGGCGATTTTAGTGGCGAAATTGGCGATACAACAATAGAAGTTAAAATAGATAAAGATGCTAAAACACTTACAATATCTGATAATGGTATTGGAATGACAGCAAAAGAGATTGATAAATTTATCAACCAAATTGCTTTTTCTAGTGCCGAAAATTTTGTTAAAAAATATAAGGACAAAGCATCGGTTATTGGTCATTTTGGTTTAGGTTTTTACTCTGGTTTTATGGTTGCCGATAGAATTGATATAATAACTCAATCGTATAAAAAAGCAAAAACTGTTAAATGGTCATGCGATGGAAGTCCGAATTATACAATAGAAGACACCGATAAAAGAGACAGAGGAACAGATATTGTACTTCATATAAGCGATGATTCTAAAGAGTTTTTAGAAGAATATAGAATTAACGAATTACTTGGCAAATACTGTAAGTTTTTACCCGTAGAAATAGCTTTTGGTAAGAAAAAAGATTATAAAGATGGTAAAGAAGTTGAACTTGACGAGCCTAATATAATTAACGATACAAAGCCAACATGGGTTAAAAAACCTGCCGATTTAAAAGATGAAGATTATAACGAATTTTATAAAAAACTTTATCCTTCAATTTTTGATGATCCACTTTTTCATATTCATTTAAATGTTGATTATCCTTTTAATTTAACAGGTATTTTGTATTTTCCTAAACTTTCTAATAATGTAGAGGTTCAGAAAAATAAAATACAACTTTATTCAAACCAAGTATTTGTAACAGATTCTGTAGAAAATATTGTACCAGAGTTTCTTACATTGCTTCATGGAGTAATAGATTCGCCAGATATTCCGCTAAACGTGTCACGTAGTTATTTGCAAAGCGATGCTAATGTTAAAAAAATATCAAATCATATAACTAAAAAAGTTGCTGATAAATTAGCCGATATTTTTAAAACTCAACGCGAAGATTTTGAGAAAAAATGGGACGATTTAAGTGTCTTTATCAAATACGGAATGCTTACCGAAGAAAAATTCTACGAAAAAGCAGAGAAATTTTGTTTAGTTAAAAATGCCGATAATAAATATTTTACATTCGAAGAATATAAAAATATTATAAAAGAGAATCAAACAGATAAAGACGGAAACTTGGTATATTTGTACACAAGCGATAAAGAATCGCAGTTTAGTTTTATCGAGGCAGCAAAAGAAAAAGGATATGATGTAATTATTTTAGACGGTCAGCTTGATACTCATTTTGTGAACACATTAGAACAAAAATTCGAGAAATCTAAGTTTGTTCGTGTTGATGCCGATGTTGTTGATAAGCTTATTCCAAAAGAAAATGCTATAAAATCTAGTTTTACAGCAGAAGAAGAGGCAGATTTGCGTCCGGTATTTAAAAGTGTTACACCTAACGAGGGTACTTTTGATGTGAGTTTTGAAGGCTTATCGGAAAATGATAATCCTGTAATTATTACTCAATCTGAGTTTATGCGACGAATGAAAGATATGTCGAAAATGGGTGGCGAACAAATGGGCTTTTATGGCGATTTACCTGATAGCTATAATGTTGTAGTAAACACAAATCATAAACTTGTTAAAGAAGTTCTTGAAGAAAAGAATGAAAAAGTAAATGCCGAACTCGAAACTGTTGTTAAAGAAATTAAAGTAGTAGAAACTGAAAAAGAATCGTTAGAAAAACTAAAAGAAGGTAAAAAAGACGAAGAAATTTCACAAGAAGAAAAAGATAAATTAGCTGAGATTGAGAAAAAAATTACAGAATTAACATCTCAGAAAGAAGCTAAACTTTCGGAGTTCGGAAAAGATAATAAGTTGGTTAAACAACTTATTGATTTAGCACTTTTGGCAAATAATATGCTTAAAGGAGAATCTTTAAACAAATTTGTGAAAAGAAGTGTTGAGTTGATTGAGAAGTAGAAAACCCAGAACGAAATAACAAACATTTAATAGAAGTTCCATATAAAAACCACTCCAAATTTGGAGTGGTTTTTTGGTTTGAATATATATTTATTGTTAAATTGTTCTATTGTTAAATGGTTAATCTTTAAATTAAAAATTAAAATTAAAAATTAAAAATTAAGAATTAAAAATTAAAAATTCATAATGTTTAATATCGTAAAAAAGGAAAAAGAACAAGTAGAAACCCGAAAAGCTACATGAAT
>CAZRWZ010000126.1:0-8550 GCA_964603745.1 uncultured Bacteroidaceae bacterium
TATAAAGTTCGGGTTTACCCATATTATTAACATTTCTTGTGTTCGTGAACTCCTTTTTGTCGGTTAAGGCGTGTGAAAAATTTAAAACGCAGAATACTAAGGTATTTGAGGGTTTGGATTTTGAGCAACAACGCAGAAATCGGACTTTATAAACAAGCTCTATTTAATATTTAAGTTTCCGTTCTTAATTATTCTATTTCCGTATTTATCGCTTATGATTAGTTTCCACAAGTAATATCCTTTTTCGGCAAGTTGTTCGGTATTATTTATTTTACCGTTCCATGATTGATTTACAGACGATGATTTAAAATATAATTTTCCTTGAGAATTGTATATGTATAACTCAAAATCATAATTTTCTGGATATTCAAATATTGGGCTAAATTCATCATTAAATCCATTGTTATCTGGCGAAAATGCGTTTGCAATTTTAAATATCGGACTTATATTAATTTTTTCTTTTCTAGAACTTATACATCCAAATTCATTTTTAACTGTTAACTCTATATTTGTTTCTCCTATTAATTTAAATACATGTTCTGGATCTATTTCATTTGTTGTAGTATTGTCTCCAAAATTCCATGATAGTTCATTATTATCTGGGCCATCAAAATAATAAGCATCTTCGTCCTTTGTATATGAAAAGTCTGCTTTTGGAATAGGATATATTGTTATAGTTTGTTCCGATATGCTAGTTTTATGATTGTTTTTATATGTTGTAAATAGTTTAACAGTGTATTCGCCTGCTTTTTTAAATATGTGATTTACTATTTTGCTGTTAGAAGTAAATCCATCACTAAATTCCCATTTATACGAGATGTTTTCGTGATTTTCGTTCGCTTTAAAACTAATATTTAAAGGCAAACACCCATGTTGGCTTGAAGCATGAAAAGAAGATTTTGGTTGATAATTATCTGCAATAATATTATCAGATATAGCTTTTTCTTTTTTTAATTTTGTTAAATTATCTGTAATATCTTTTTCTGATTCTTGTATTTGTTTATTGTTGCTTATTTGTTTCTGCAAAATATTAGCATTGTCTTTAATTGCTATTTTAGTGTTTTTTACTTCTTCTTTTTGGATATTATCGTTTACAATATTTTCAAGTTTTTTTGTTCTTTTATCAATATTAGATTTTTTAACCGGAATTATTGTAGTAATTTGTTTGTTATTTACATCATTACTACTACTATTTAATAAATAAACACCTATAAGGGTTATTAAAACTGTTGCTGCAGCACCAATTACAAAATATTTTGTTATTGATATTTTTTGCTTGGGTAGTTTCTTTTCAAACTCATTCCAATCGCTAGCTTTATCGCTATACTCGAAAGTGTTAAGCTTATTTTTTATATATTTTTCTAATTGCATCATATAATCTTTCTCACAGATTTTTTATTAAGACGAAATATAAAACATATGGTTGCCTCTACTATATAATAATTATTATCTATGACAAATATTTTTGTATGTACAGTATTCGCAATGTTTTTCATTTTGTGTTTGAGTAAAAGGAATTGTATTATCAAAAATATTAGATATATTATGTTTTAATGTATTAATAAATTCTTCTTTATAGTCTGTTATATCTTGTAAAGGATATGTCTTTTTCCCATTTTTTATAAAAATATTTGAGGAATAGTCTTTTTCAAATATTTTTAATATTCTAATTATTCCGGGACTTGCAGTATTTATTTTATTTTGGTGCATAAAAGCAATAGTGTAAATAAATGTTTGCAATATTTCTTTCGGACGTTTTTTTGCTGTGATATCAAAAAGTTCTTCTATATTAGAAAATACACCATCGGCACTTCCTGTTTTGTAATCTAATATTTGATATGTGTTATCTTTAAAATCAACACGATCTATGCTTCCTCCTGTGTTTATTGTTTTTGTTTTTCCGTTAATATTTATTGTTAGTGGTATATAATTGTTTTGTTCAAGCTCTACAATAGTAAACGGAACTTTTTTTAAATCTTGTTGTAAAAGTTTAATTACGTAATCTTTTATCACATTATATATAAGAATATTTTTACCGTGTAGCTCTTCTAAAGAGATTATTTTATCTTTTAGATTAAATATTTCTTCTGAAAATCCTTGTAATATAGCATTTTCAATAGTTTGTTTAGAGTTTAATATGTTAATTAAATTTTCTTTATTGATAAGCGTTTTATTATCTTTAAAACTAGTGTATAAACATTCCATTGCTTTATGAAAGATACTGCCAAACTGCATTGGGTCAATATCTTCTGATACTTCTTTTGGCTCGGGTATTAATGCAATATATCTAAAATAAAACATTAAACTGCAATTAAGATAAGTGTTTATTGCCGATGGAGATAATTTATTTGTAGGATTAAAATATCTGTTTAATTTCTCTGTAATTTCTTTATTTTTTTCAATTATAATTTCTTTATTGTTAGTGTTATTAACATTAAAACTTAAATTACTAAGTTTATAATTATTAAAATTTTCTAATATCAATTGAGTTAAAAATCTCGACTTTTCTTTGTTACTTGTTGTTATAGCACTATTATAAACCAATTTAATATTTTTGCTTCGATGTAAAAGTCTATAAAAATAATATCCATATACTGCATCTTGATGTTCTATTGTGGGCAAACCAAATCCTTTGCGGATATTATATGGTATGTAAGATGTTGACGATGAAGTTTTGGGTAAAATGCCTTCGTTTAGCGAAAGAAAAATTAGGTTTTCAAAATCGAGAGTACGAGTTTCTAAAATCCCCATTATTTGCAAACCTTGCAAAGGCTCGCCTGTAAAGGGTAATGTTTTGGTTTTAATTATGGTTTTTAATATGCTTAAATATGTTTCAATCTGTATTTTAATACTCGAAGTTTTTAGTATATCATTAAGTTTTTTAACTGTTAAAAAAATAGAGTATAAATATTCTGTAATTATTTTATAATTGTTATTATTACTATCTTTTAACGAGTTTGTTATAAAAAATATTATGTCATTTATATATGTAGAAATATTTTCGGCATTTGTAATGTCTAAGAATAATAATTTGTATAAATCGTTCTTTTTAAGGGTTTCATCTTTTATATAAATACTGTTAAAATTTATTATGTCTGCAATTAATTTATTAGCATCATCAATATACATACTTTTTATGTATGGGTGTTCTATTAATTTTTTTACTGTTTTATGATAAAAAAAGCCATTCTTTTTTTTAGTTTGTTGAAGCTCTATTAAGTTATTAAACAAGGTATAGGCAGGTGTTTCGTAAATAGGAAACCCCATTGTAATATTAACATTATCAATAAATTCGGGTATTGAGTTTAAAATAGGTATTAATAAACTTTCGTCGGCCAAAACAATTGCGGTTTTGTTAATATCGAAATTTTTTTGTTGTTTAAATTCGTTAATAAATTTTGCAATTAGTTTTACTTGCCCAATATTAGACGGAGTAGATACTATTTCAATATTTTTTTCTTGTCGAATATTATCGTTGTTTATAGTGTTTTCTGTGTGGTATTTTTTAAGATTATCTTTTAAAAAATAGTTTGCTTCGTGAATTTCGTTATTTATATAATATTCGTCGTAATCCCAATAAAACTCAGCTTTGTTTTCTTTCTTAAGAAAATCAAAAAGTTTTTTTTCGGTTTTGTTTAGTGCATTAAAACCTATAAAAATTACTTTTTTGTATTTAAGTTCTTTGTTATAATAATTTAGGTTAAAATTTATTAATGCATCTTTGTAAATCATTCCTTGATAGGCTGTATTTTTACTTTCTAGTAACTTGTTAAAATCGGTATATATATCAGATAGTTTTTTCCAAATATTTAAAAAATCTTTTTGTTGGGGAGATATTTTGTCTTTCTTAAAACTATGCCAAAAATATTCTATTGCTTTTTTCTGATTTTCATCTAAATAATCAAAAATATTATCTATTTCTTTAAGGTTTGATACATGTGTGAAAATGTTTTTAGCATTAACAATATTGTTGTCAATATCATTAAAATCTTTAATTAGCATTTGCCCCCAGTAGTAGAAATCATCGAAATTTTCGGTTGATTTAATATGCTTTTTAAAAACCTGATATAAATAAAAGCTAAGTGTTAATTCATCACTAATTCTAAGTTTTGTAAATTTGTCAATAAACTCATTAATTGTTAAAATATTTGGCGAAAATATTGGTTTACTAATTATTTCTGAAAGGTATTTATTGAAATATAATTTAGCTCTTTTATTGGGGAAAACAACAGCTATTTTATCTAAGTTATCTTTATATTTAGAATATAATATTTCTGTAACTTCCTTTAAAAAGGGTTTCATATTTTAGTTTATTTTTATTTATTCTATAACACCTATATCCTTAAAATACAATTGGCATTTTTTCTTATACAGCATAACTGCATTATCTAAACCTAAATCGGCTGCTTTTTTAATGTCGAGACAAGATGTTTTGGTGTATCTAAAACGTGCACGAGCAATACCTCTATTGTAATATGGCTCAGGAATATCAGGTCTTAGTTCTATTGTTTTATTGTAGTCTTTTATTGCATCGGGGTTTAAACCCAGATATGAATATGCAATACCTCTACGCAAATAGTAAATATAATTATTGGGATTCTCTTTTATTTTCTGAGAATTCAGTTGTACTTTATCATTGTATGATTTTCTTTGCTCTGGAGTTAAGGTTTTGTTAAACTGATTTTCGAGAGAGTTGCTCTGTCCAAACAAGCTTATATTCCAAAATGAAAATAAAAGAAAGATTATATGATAAATTTTTATTTGCATGATTTACAATACAACCCTTTAACAATAGTGTTTTCTAGTACTTGAATTGAAAATTTGTCTCCTTTAAAAAGTTTGCAGAAACGTTTTGGGTCTGCAGCTTTTGCTTTTTGCATTGCTGTAACAAATCTGTTCGACATCATTCTGTATGTAGAGTACGAACAAAGAGAGATGTATGTAAATAATAATTCGTCATAAACTTTGTCTCTATATATAAAAGGTTCTAAAAGTTTTGCAGAATAGTCGTAATCTCCATGGTCAATAAATATGTATGCTAGTTTTAAAGAGCTTTGCCAATTTGCATCTTCAACATTTACTATTTTTTTAATTCTTTCTAAACTTTCTGTAACCATACTGTTAGGAGCGTCTGTTGTATCTACTGTATTCATTACAATAAACTGAAATTCTAGATTTAAGTTATCTATTAATTCTTTGCTTAATTTAGTTCTGTATAATGCATCTATTTTATTTTGCATTCTATCTATTTTGTCCATAGATTTATATACTCCATTTTGTATTTCGCAAAAATATTTATTAAATATTATATATGGATTTTTAGGAGCTAGTTCAAAATATTTGTTAATGCGTTTGCATGTTTCATCATCAATAACATCTTCATTTACAAATTTTTCTAACCAAAGTTTATTCATTAACAAACCTACACATTCTGCATTATTACTATCAATTACCATATTAAATACAGCTTCTTTGTCGTACTCGTCATCTATAACTTTATTAAAAATATATTTTTGAATTAATAAAGCTTTGTCTTTATCGCCGCAGTTTCTTGCTGCTTTGTTGAAACGACTAACTACATAAGCTTGTTCTTTTTGTCCTTCAATTTCGTATTTTATATGCATATCTAATTGAGCATATCTTTGGTCTTTTAATAAATATTCTAATTTACTTTTTAGGTTATGTTCTTTTATATATGCTTGGGCTTCACTTTTAGTCATAGAAGCCATGTTTGCATATTTTGTGCCTTTAACAGAGTTTTTAAAATCTTCCCAACTATCATCGGTTTGAATAGTTTTTTTAATGTTTTTTCCTCCTTGCATATCTTTTAATGATTGCACTATGCTTTCGGCTCTCCTTTTTTGTAATTTTTTATTGGTAGCAACATTTCCTTCTATTGACGAATATGCTGCAATATTAAGTGTTTGAACAATAAAATCTGGTTCATTCAAAGCATCTAAAAACGGTTTTATATCTTCTTGTTTATAGTCAAATTTATTTCTTTCAAAGGATATTTTAAAAGATAAATCGCTTTCTTCTGCAACTGGTTTGTATTCCATACCTGTAACAACAACAGTATCCGGCAAAAACCAAGTATTATCATTGTATTCTAAACTTCCTTTTTCAAGATAAGATTGGTTTATATTCCTACAAACGTGTTTGTCTCTAATAATAAGTAAGTTGTATTCGTAGTCTCCATTTGCATCTAGTCCTTTTGGCCATTTGCCAATAACAACATCTATTTTTTTCTTGCGTTCTTTTTTGTCTTGAATAAGATTTTTTTTCATCATTTTACTCATCCAAATTCTTTTAACAAGAACACCTTTGTTAACAAGGTTATGGTCTATAATGTTTTCTTGACCACAAAGATATTGCTCTTTTTGTACAATATCTACAGCCAAACCATTTTTGCCACTACTACTTATTAGTTTTTTTAATCTTTTTAAATCGTTGTATTTAAAATATATATAATCGCCTTTTACATAAATACCTTTTTGTAATTCTTCAATATTTTTGAATTGTTCAACTTTTTTACATGTTCTTTGGTCGTAAGATTTTAAACCATATTTTTTTGTTGTGTAAGGTACAGCAAGTTCATTTCTATGCTCAACACCTTTATTAAATGATTTATAGTTACCAAAAACTATTGATATATATGCTTTTTTACCGGAAAGATTGCTGGCTGCATATACCCCAATAAAAATAAAATTTTTGTTTTCTAGCAATGTTCTAGCTTTTTTATTTGATGACCATTTAAAAAGCATGTCTTCAACAACATCACTATATCTTAATAGGGTTTTACCTTTGTTTATATTAATCTTATTTATTAATTCAAATGCGAATTGAGAACCGCCATAATATTCAACTCTATCGCCGGTAGTTTTCTTTTTCCCTCCTTGCGAGATAGTTTTTTCATCTTTGCTTACCATGTAAGTTGCTTGATCTTCGGCAGCTTTCATTAATATACTATTTTCTTTTATACTATCTAGTTCATTATTAATTCTATATGCGTTATATTGATGTAGAAATACTTCTTTAAATAATTCAGGTTTAAAATCTTCAGGGTCAATTTTTTGATTAAATCTTGCTGTATCAACTGTATTTTGTGCTTCTACAGTTACAAAATTAAAGGATAAAACTATCGAAATTAAGCTAATGTAAATTTTGTTCATAATCTATATCTATTTGAAAGTTACTCTAATAATAATTTAATATTTCATTTTTTTGAATCCCCTAATTTAACAATATTTAATATACCTCAGTTGTTAGTGTTGATATATTTATTAACATTTTGTTATTATACTCAATTAATTGACTTTATGCACAAACACTTCTGTTAATTATTTTATTACAATAAACAAAATTAACAAATAATATTTTAACAGCAGCTTATTTATTATTTTTATTTCTAAAAGGTTTTTATTATTAAGATTTGTCTATAAAATCCGATTTCTGCGTTGTTGCTTAATCCAAATCCTCAAATACCTTAGTATTCTGCGGTTTAAATTCCTCACACGCCCCTTAACCGACTGAAAGGAGTTCCCGAACACAAAAAATATTAATAATGTGAGTAAACTAGAACTTTATAGTTCAATCTCTTGAGTTTATAGACAAGCATTAATTATACTCAAAACCACAAAACTTTTCGGGTTTTCTACTTTTTCTTTTTTATTTGTTTAAATTTATAAGTACAACCTATATGCTTAGAGTTTTAAACTCTAAAAAATAAAAAATAAATCTGCATAAATTCCCGAAAAGTTAAATGAATTGAGTATAAATGGTGTTTTTTAATTAAATTTGTTGAAAATACAATTATGAGAAAAATTTATAAGTACCAAATATGGCAATTTTTAACGGCTTTAGTATTAATTTTCTTTTTAAAATATTTTTTTGTTGATATTACATCAGTTTTAAAAGGTAATTTATTTGGATTTGAAACAAAAGTTTGGTTCTGGATTGCAATTATAATCCCTATAATACACCAAGCTTATGTTGTTCTTGTTTGGAGATTTGAACTGTATAAACAAACTTTTTCGTCTTATTTTGGAGTTCAAAAGTCTTTTAAATACTATTCAATAGGGTTTTCTATTTTGTTTGTTAGTAGATTAATTTTTATTATTTTTTTAGCTGTAAGTAACAAAAATACATTACAAGTAAATCCAATTATTCTATATCTTATTATTGCTTTTATTATTCCTGTAGTGATTTTTCTATTTTATTCTGTAAAAAAATATTTTACTATTGAAAGAGCTTATGGGATAGACCATTTTGATAAAAATTACAATGCCCCATATGTAAAAAAAGGCATTTTTAAATATACAAATAATGGTATGTATATTTTTGGTTTAATGATACTTTATATACCAGGGCTATTTTATTTTTCCGAAGCAGCAATTATTGTTGCAATTTTTAATCATATCTTTATTTGGGCTCATTATTATTTTACCGAATTACCCGATATGAAAGAAATTTATGGTAGTACACCTTCTTAACAATAGTTTAAGAGATGGTGAATTTTAGATGTTAGACTTTAGACAAGTTGGCAGTTTA
>CAZRWZ010000127.1:0-8518 GCA_964603745.1 uncultured Bacteroidaceae bacterium
ATTTCTTATATGGTTTAGTTTAAACTGTTCTATTGTTAAATTGTTCTATTGTTAATCATTAAATTCAAAATTAAGAATTAAAAATTCAAAATTAAGAATTAAAAATTCTATTGTCATTTATCATTCGTCTCATTATCAAAACTTATATGCCCTTATATTTCTTATATGGTTTAGTTTAAACTGTTCTATTGTTAAATGGTTCTATTGTTAATCATTAAATTAAGAATTCAAAATTAAGAATTAATTATATCTACTTAGAAAGTGTTTTTTTATTATCTTTGTAAATAATGAAACTTAGATTTTTAGGAACAGGAACATCGCAAGGAGTACCGGTAATTGCGTGTAAATGTGACACTTGTTTATCAATAAATACCAAAGATAAACGATTGCGAAGTTCTGTGCTTATAGAAATAAACGGAAAAAACATTGTAATTGATAGTGGACCCGATTTTCGTCAGCAGATGCTAAAATATAATGTAGAAAAATTAGATGCAATACTTTTTACACACGAGCATAAAGACCATATGGGTGGTTTAGACGATGTTCGTGCATACAATTATATTCAGAAAAAAGATATGGATGTATATTGCGAGAATAGGGTGGAGAAAGCTCTACACAGAGAATATGCTTATATTTTTGCCGATTTTAAATATCCTGGTATTCCTGATGTAAAAATTAATATTATTGAAAACAAAGAGTTTTTTATTGATGAAATTAAAATTATTCCTATAAGAGTTTTACATCATAAATTACCTGTGTATGGTTTTAGAATTGGTAATTTAACATATATAACCGATGCAAATTATATTTCTGATGAAGAAATGGAAAAAATTAAAGGTACTGATATTTTAATAATTAATGCCTTGAGAAAACAAAAACATATCTCACATTTTAATTTAGCTGAGGCATTAAACATTATAGAAAGAGTAAATCCTAACAAAGCATATATCACACATATAAGTCATTTAATGGGTTTGCACAATGCGGTAGAAAAAGAATTACCCGCAAATGTATATTTGGCTTATGATGGTTTGCAAATTTAGATATAATACAAATTTATTGGTTACAGGTAGGTTTAAAACTATTCACTTTAGTGTATTTTACTTTTAGCTTTAAAAAAGATGTTAGATGTAAGATGTAAGATGTAAGACATAAGACGTAAGACGTAAGACGTTAGATGTTAGACGTGAGACGTAAGATGTTAGATGTTAGACGTAAGACGTAAGACGTAAGATGTTAGACGTAAGATGTAAGATGTTAGACGTAAGATGTGAGATGTGAGATGACATTTTTTTGTCTAAAGTCTAATATCTAAGGTCTTATTTCAGAATATAATAAATTTTATTCTTAGTTTACACTTATGGACTTGTAATCTATACTGATTTACTAAGAACTGGTATAATATTTGCAATAAAGCAAAATAAATTGATGAAATATGAAAGCAAAGTTTATTCTAATAATTAGCATTTTATTTTTTTACTCTAATATTAAAGCACAAGATACTGTTTTAACAAAGCAGTTTAATTTTGAATATCCTGTAAATATAAAAACCGTAGCCGAAATAACTAATACTTATGGCAGTATAGTTTTTGAAACAATTAAAGAAAACAAAATACAAGTTTCGGGTAAGATTATATCAAAATCTACAGATTTTAAAAAAGCTGCTAAACGTCTGGGGCAAGTTATGCTTTATAAAGATACTGCTAATAATAGAGTAACTATCAAAACAATGATATTGAAAAAGAATTTTGAAAATTACGATAAAAGAAACAGAGTTACAATAAACTATATTATTAAAATACCTATTTATTTAAAACTTGAAATTGAAAATAAATACGGTAATATTGTATTTAAACACGAGCATCATGGAAAATTAAATATAGATTTGTTTACCGGTAATTTAACAACTGATATATTATTATTTCCAGAAACTAAACCAATTTCAACAATTAAAACAAAGTATTCTGATGTAAATATAAAAAAATGTAACTGGGGGCAATTTGATTGTTCTTCAACAAATTTAAAAATAGGAGAGAGTAAATCATTGATTATTGCAACCGATAAATCTGTGGTAAATATAGGTGTTTGTAATGTGTTGTATTGCAGTGGAGTAAACGATGTTTATTCGATAAAAAGAATTGGAAAAATAGAAATGAACTCTAAAAAAACAAAGCTTACAATTGACGAATTAGAGAATAGTATTGATTTTAAAGGAGAACTAAAGCCAATAACAATAAAACATATTGCTGCAAACTTTAGCAGTGTGAAAATAAAAAACAAACAAGCAAATGTATATGCTAAAATTGATGATAACGCATCGTATAAAGTATTTTGTCAAGCCGATTTAGGAGAAATAGAACACCCCAAGAAAGCAAATTTAAATAGACATTTAAGTAGCGATTATAACAGAATAGAAGGGATTGTTGGTGAAAATAAAAAAACAAACGCAAGTGTAGAAATAACAACTAGTTACGGCAAAATTTCCTTGTAATTTTTGTGTTGTTATAAAATTGGCAAGTCAGGGTTTTATTCGGTTTAATTTATATTTCGTTAATGTTTTTTTATTTGTTCTTGCAACTATTTTAAAATTTCTTTAGTCTAAAGTAGAAATAGTTTAGTTATATGGAAAAAGCCTTTATAGTTTCGTTGGTATTTATTTTTAGTATGCTATTTATAAATGTAAGCATTATTATAAAAAAAGATATTCAAGAAAACAAAAAAGAAGAATTAAATCAAAAGATAGAAAACTCTATTTATCAGCCATATAAAGATTATAATATAAAATCAATAAAAGCACAAAAAGAGAAAGAAGTAAGCCACAAACTTTTAAAACAAAAATCAAAATTAGCATAAAATTATAATTGTATAATGAATTTATATACTTTTGTTTGATGAAAACTTGTAATAAATGTTTGTTAAACAGTAATTATCCAAATTTAACTTTTAACACCGAAGGCATATGTAATTTATGCGAAGATACTAATACCCATAAACCTTATGGTGAAGAAAAATTAATCAGTTTATTTAATACTTATAAAAATAATAAATCAGAATATGATGCACTTGTCCCTATTAGTGGAGGAAAGGATAGTACATATATTTTACATTTAGCTGTAAATGTGTATAAGCTAAAAGTAATAACAATGACTTATGACAATGGTTTATTAAGCGATTTAGCAAGAAAAAACATTAAAACTTGCACTCAAAAATTAAACGTGAAGCATGTTTTTAGTAAGCCAAACTTAGACTTACAAAAAAAAGTATTTAAAAATATGCTTCTTCAGTCAGGAGACATATGTGGTGCTTGCGATATTGCTACAAAAGCTCATATTATAAAAATTGCAAGAGAATATAAAGTGCCAATGATTTTATACGGAACATCACCTTTAGAAGAAGATTCGTTTGTTCCCGATTCAATTCAAGATATTATTAGATTTAAATACATATTAAAGCAAACAAAGAAATTCACAAACAAAGAAATATCTGACTTTTTGGTATATCCAAGTTTAAATTTATTTAAATTATCCTTATGGAAAAAAATAGGTGTTATTGGTAAAGAAATAAGCCCATTATTTTATATAGAAAATCCATCAGATACAGAGATGGGCGAAATTATTAAAAAAGAATTAGATTGGAAAGATAATAACACATCAGAGTATTCTAAACATTTTGATTGTGTAGCCGAACCATTAACTAACTATATAAGAAATAAAATTTATGGTTACGAACGAAGAGTTTGCCAATATAGTAATATGATTAGACGAGATGAAATAACAAAAGGCAAAGCTATAGAAATGTATGAGGCAGATAATATAAATGAAAAGCCAATAAATTTTAAAGAGGTATTAAATATTTTAGATATTTCTGAAGAAAATTTAAAAGACATAGAAAAAATCCCTGCTTTAAAATATGAAAAACATACATCTAAAATAAATAGATTGTTTGTATATCTCACAGGAATTAAACAAAAGTTCTGTTAGAGCGAAGTTTTCTTATATTTTCTTAATTATTATATCTATTTTCTTATTTTTACAAATAATTTGTAATGATAGCATTAAATAAAATATATCAAGGAAATACTTTTGACTTAATAGAAAAAATTGAGGACAATTCAATTGATTTAATTGTTTGCGATGGTCCTTATGGCGTAACCATGAACGATTGGGATAAAATAAAAAGTATTCAAGAATATAATTTAGAGCTTATTAAAATATTTTCGAGAGTTTTAAAACCCGGTGGCAGTTTATACCTTTTTGGGAAACCCGATTGTATTGATTTTATAGATTACAGAGAGTTTTTGAATTTACAATCGAAGATTATTTGGTATCAGCCAAGTAGGCTAGCACAAGGCAGAACAAAATTTACTAATAATTACGATATAATAGCTCATTTTACCAAAGACAAACCACAAACTTTTAATTTAGACGACATAAGAGTTCCTCAATTAGTAGAGCTAATTCATAGAAATAGGGTGGAACTTGTTCCATCAGTAAAAAAAGGAAAATATAAAAAAACTAAATATAATAAAAAAGGAAAAAACCCCGGAGATGTATGGGGCGACATAAAACAACTAACATATAAATCTAAAGAATTAGTTAGTAGAGATGTTTTAAATACAATTCAGAAACCAGAAAAACTTATCGAAAGAATTGTTAAAGCTAGTTCAAACATAGGCGATTTGGTTTTAGACCCATTTATGGGTGTAGGAACAAGTGCTGTAGTTTGCAATAATTTACAACGAAATTATATTGGTTTTGAGCTTAATAAAGATTTTATTAAACTTTCTAACAAACGGTTAAAGTCTTAAAACACCACTTTTAATTTTCTAAACAATCTATCTAGAGCTTGTCTATAAAGTCCGATTTCTGCGTTGTTGCTCAAGATTTACTAATTTACTGTTTAATAACATATTATATCAAATCATAAATGTATAGATATGTGTAATATTTAATATAGTTGATACATACATATTTGCAATTCCGATTTACAATTCAATGACTAATAGCATAATAAAACATAATTTTTGTCATGTTTACAGGATAAGAATAAGTATTAATTTATAAATAATTACTAAAAAATTGGAGGTAAAAAAAATGGAAAAAGATTATAATATCAGCTTTTTTAAACCAAAAAACGAATTCTCTAAGAAAAATCGTAATCTTGTGTTTATGCTAGTAATGATTTGGGCAATAGCCGTATTTGGTTTTCAAATATTATTAAAAGTGATAGAAAAACCCGTACCCGAAAAAACATTAACAGAATTTAATTCGGTTATCGCAAATGTATATTCATCAACAGCATCTAACTTTGATAAGCAAGTTTATTTAAAATCTATGATAAATCTTGTTAATAAAAATACTATTAATAAAGTAACAGAAAAACCAATTATAATTAAAGCTATTAATTGGGCATTTTATTCTTTAATTGAAGATAAAAATGCCGTTTCTTCAAAAATTTACGAATTAGAAAAAAGAAAAGAAACATTATCAGAAATTAGCAATTTTGATGAATATAAAGAAGAAAAAATTCTAATTAATAATCAAGCTAAGGATTTAATATACAGTTACAAGTCAGATTTATCTATAGAAAGAAATGATATACGAGCAGAAATATTATTTTCTGTTTTATCATCAAATAATTCTGTGGTATTAAGCAATCAAGAACGTGAATTATTACCTACAATAATTACAAAATATATGGTTCATAACCGTTCTGTATTAACCGATACAAGTTTTCTTGGATTTCCCTTTCATTATTTTTATACAGCAGTTTTTTTACTAATTCTGTTTGTTGGTTTGTGTTATATATATGCACGACAGATAGAAAAAATGAACAAACAATTTGGTATAGTTGAATAAATGAAAGTTTAATAATAAAAAAAAAATAGAAGCAGATGAAAAAGACATTATTAATAAGTTCGATTTTACTTCCATTTATGCTAAGTGCAGTAAATGTAACAGAACTAGAAGGTCAATTTAAAACAGGACCAGCTATAATACTAATAACAATTTTAATTGTATTTGTAGCTGTTGGAATTATATTTAGAGCAAAAGACACATCAGAATTTTATGCAGCAGGGCGTGGTATTTCTAAAATTGGTTCAGGTATGGCAATTGCGTCAAACTGGATGAGTGCAGCATCGTTTTTAGGTATGGCAGCACTAATGTATGGTTTTGGTTATTATGGACTTGCATTTGTTGTTGGTTGGACAGGAGGATATGTTTTGCTTTTAGTATTAATGGCAGGACAAATTAGAAAGTATGGTAAATATACAGCACCCGATTTTATTGGCGATAGATTTTATTCGCAGAAACTTCGTGCTGTTGCGGCAATTGTAGCAATTTTTATATCAATAGCCTACTGTGTTGGGCAGTTTGGTGGAATAGGATTAATGTTTAAATGGATATTAGGTATTAACTATTATTGGGCTGTAATAATTGGTGGTTCAGTGGTTTTGGTTTATACTTTAATTTCTGGTATGCTTGGTGTAACAAAAAACATGCAAATACAATACGTAATTATTATTATATCATTTATAATACCTTTATTTATATTAACTTATACTTACGATTATTTTTGGCTATTACCTCCGGTAGGTTATGGCTCTTTAGTATCCGACATAGTGTATGGTTTGCCAATACCAGATTCCGAAATACTAACAAATGTTTATGGAAACTCTTTTGCTGTTTTACCAAACCCAGAGTTTGCAATGCCTTGGGATACTTCCACAGGTACAGATTTTTTTCAATGGATGGCAGTTGCTTTTTCATTAATGGTAGGAACAGCGGGTTTACCTCATGTTTTACAGCGTTTTTATATTGTTCCTAAATCTAACGATGCACGTTGGTCGGTTGTTTGGGGATTATTATTTATTTGTATATTGTATTGGTGTGCCCCTGTATATTCAGCATTTGGTAAAATATTTTCTTCAAGTCCGGAAGTAGGAATGCTTGCAAAAGATGCAATTGTTGTTTACACTGCTCAATTAGGAAATATACACCCGTTAATAGTAGGTTTACTTGCTGCTGGTGGTGTTTCTGCTGCATTCTCTACTGTGTCAGGATTGTTTGTTGCAGGAGCTTCGGCATTTTCGCACGATTTGTATGTTAAAGTTTTTAACCCTAACGCTTCAGAAAAGAAACAACTGCTTATGGCAAGATTAGGTACTGTTGTAATGGCAGTAATAGTTTCTATAATAGCTTTGTTTAAACTTGCGTTGATAGGTCAGTTAGTTGCAGTTGCATTTTCTTTAGCAGCTTGTACAATATTCCCAATGTTTTTATTAGGTATTTGGTGGAGTGGCTCAAACAGAAGCGGTGCTGTAGCAGGATTGGTGGTAGGTTTAGTTATTTCACTAATTTCAATAATTTATTTCATTGCCGGAAAAGTAGGAACTGTACTTCCGTTTCATGATTTTGTAACTTATTGGTTAGGAGCATGGTATTTTGCATGGATAGGAACTCCTTTAGCTATTTTTACAAATATAATTGTATCTAAATTTACAGAAGAAACTCCTATTGAAATTAAAAAATTCTTATCAGAACAAGTTCACGGATAGTTGCTAATATTTTATGAAGAATATAAATAAGAAAACTAAGAGTTTAATAATAATTTTAACTTTTACTGTTATTTCAGGATTAGTATTTGCTTATTTTTATTATAGAAATATAAATGATAATATTGACCCCAGACTTATTGAAACCCAAAAAATTCTTGCAGATTTTGATAATATCAACAAACTTGATTCTTCTTTTATAGCAATTGATTTAATGAATGAGTTAGAGCAAAAGTTAAAAGAAATAGACTTGTATCATAATTCTTATGAAATTGGTGTAGTTTACAATAATAGAGCATCGGTATATTTAATGTTAGCAGTTTATAATGATGAATATAAAAACATGAAAGACAGTTTGTTTAATATGGCGTTAGCTGATTTGTCAAAAGCCGATGATATTTATAATAATTGGATTAAATGGAAGGCTAATATAAATGATACTGAGCTTAAAATTTATTTAAAAACAGAATATAATAAAGCATCTAATGTATTTAAAAATAAGGATATTAATTCTATAATTGAACATAGAATTAAAGATTTAAAATTAGCCGAAATTGAAACTCCAAGGCGTTTGTCGGTTGTGTATTCTAATATTGCTGTAATAAAAAGACACACAAATAAACTTGACGATGCAATTGCTTATTATACCAAATCATTAGAACTTTGGTCTAAAAACCATGAAGCAAAAAATAATCTTAATGTTTTATGCGGAAAAGAAAGAGAAAAACAATCTGTTATTAATAAAATGTTTCCTTCAAAAAGGGATATAGAATAATAAATTTTCAGGCTATAATCTAAGTGGGGTCTGCTGAAAAGCTCTGAGGTGTATTAGATTTTTATATTCTGAAATGCAGATGTATATACATACCTCAAATTGAAGAAGATAAAAATATGATGTGCCTCAGAGCAAGCATAAAACTATAATTTTAATATTTGTAAATGCAAACTTATAAGCACATATGT
>CAZRWZ010000128.1:0-8320 GCA_964603745.1 uncultured Bacteroidaceae bacterium
ATAGTGAAGCCCTGACTATTAATATTTTAAAACTAAACCTACGGATATAAGGTATTATAATTTTAATTCAAATATTTTCAGTATATTTAATCAAGTTTTAAAACTGCTAAAAAAGCTTTCTGAGGAACTTCTACATTCCCAATTTGTTTCATTTTTTTCTTACCTTTTTTCTGTTTTTCAAGAAGTTTACGTTTTCTTGTAATATCACCACCATAGCATTTCGCAGTAACATCTTTACGAACAGCCTTAACCGTTTCGCGTGAAATTATTTTTGCACCAATTGCAGCTTGTATCGCAATATCAAATTGTTGACGAGGTATAAGCTCTTTTAATTTAACACAAATCTTTTTTCCAAAAATTTGTGCATTGTCGTGATGTATTAAAGTAGATAAAGCATCAACCGACTCCCCATTTAACAGAATATCAAGTTTAACAAGTTTTGCATCTTGAAAACCATTTAAATAATAATCGAACGAGGCATAACCTTTCGAGATACTTTTTAATTTATCGTAAAAATCGAAAACTATTTCGGCAAGTGGAATATCAAAACTAAGCTCTACCCTATTTCCCGATGTGTAGTTTTGGCTTAACAGCAAACCTCTTTTATCAAGACACAATGTCATTATAGGGCCTACATAAGTTGTATCGGTAATAATTAAAGCTCTAATAAATGGCTCTTCAATTTTTGAGACTATGCTTAAATCTGGTAATCCCGATGGGTTGTGTACTTCAATAACTTCATTCTTTTTTGTATGAACAATATATTGTACGTTAGGCACTGTAGTTATAACACTCATGTTAAATTCTCTATCGAGACGTTCTTGCACAATTTCCATGTGCAAAAGCCCTAAAAACCCACACCTAAATCCAAAACCAAGAGCAAGAGAAGATTCGGGTATAAATGTTAATGATGCATCGTTTAACTGTAATTTCTCTATTGCTGCTCGCAAATCTTCATAATCCTCTGCATCAATAGGATACACTCCTGCAAAAAGCATTGGTTTTACTTCTTCAAAACCATCAATTGCTTTTTCGCAAGGATTCTCAACGCTTGTAATTGTATCGCCAACTTTTACTTCTTTAGAAGTTTTTATACCTGAAATTATATAACCTACATCGCCTGTCGACATTATTTTTTTGGGCTCTTGAGTTAATTTAAGAACTCCTATTTCATCGGCAAAATATTCTTTTTCTGTATGAAAAAACTTAACTTTATCACCTTTTTTAATTGTACCGTTAATAATTTTAAAATATGCTTCAATCCCTCTGTACGAATTAAATACGGAATCAAATATTAAACATTCTAACGGAGCATTTGGGTCGCCAACAGGAATTGGAATTTTTTCAATTATATCTTTTAAAATTCTTTCAACTCCTTCGCCTGTTTTGCCGCTTGCTCTTATTATATCAGCTTTATCACAACCAATTAAATCAACAATCTGTTCCTCAACTTCTTCGGGCATAGCATTTTCCAAATCCATTTTGTTCATTATTGGAATTATTTCTAAATCGTTATCTATTGCCAAATATAAATTTGAAATTGTTTGTGCTTGAATACCTTGAGTTGCATCTACAATTAGCAATGCTCCCTCGCATGCTGCTATAGAACGAGATACTTCGTAAGAAAAATCTACGTGACCCGGTGTGTCAATTAAATTTAAAATATAGTTTTTATCGCTATATTTATAATCCATTTGAATTGCGTGGCTTTTAATTGTAATGCCTCGTTCACGTTCCAAATCCATATCGTCTAATACTTGTGCTTGTAAATCTTTATCAGTTACAGTTCCTGTAAATTCTAATAAACGATCGGCTAAAGTACTCTTGCCGTGATCAATATGGGCTATTATGCAAAAATTTCTTATTTTATCCATTAAATTAATTAATTATTAGATAATTATTTCTTCATCTTTATTATCGAAAAAATGATATTCTAAATAATTATAAGAAAAACTTCCTTTAACTGTAATTTTTCTTTTAAATTTTTTAGACCATTGTTTCTTAACAGATTTAAAAAAACCTTTATTAATGTATGCTGCAATATAAGGATGAACTTTCAAAATAATTTCTTTATGGTTTGTTTTTGAGAAAATATACGATAAGTAATTCTCAAGTTCATCAACAAAAATTATACTTGAAGAAATTTTTCCGGTTCCTTTGCAAACAGGACATTGTTCGTTTGTTTCAACAGAAACTTCGGGGCGAACTCGTTCGCGTGTAATTTCCATTAAACCAAATTTACTTAAAGATAAAATATGATGCTTTGCTCTGTCAGTTTTCATATTTTCTTTCATTCTGTTAAACAGAGCTTTTTTGTGTTCTACCGCCGACATATCAATAAAATCAACAACTATTAGTCCTCCTATATCTCTAAGTCGTAATTGTCTGGCAATTTCGTCAGCAGCAACTAAATTAACCTCAGTTGCATTTGTTTCTTGGTCGTTTGTTTTTTTTGTGCGATTACCACTATTTACGTCTATAGAATGAAGAGCTTCTGTATGTTCGATAACAAGATATGCTCCATTTTTCATAAGAACAGTTCTTCCAAAAGCACTTTTTATTTGTTTCTCAACGCCAAAATACTCAAATATTGGGTCTTCTTTTTTATAGTGTTTTACAATACTTTCTTTTTCTGGAGCAATGCCTTTTATATATTTTTTTATTTCTGTATAGGTACCGTAATCATTTATGTGTATATTATTGAATGATGGATTTAAAATATCTCTTAATATGGCTGATGTCCTGTTTAATTCACCTAAAACTAATTGATATTTTTCATCGTTTCGTTTTAGATTTTTGATAGCATCTTCCCATTTATCAACTAAGGAACGTAATTCTTGGTCTAGTTCGGCAACTTTTCTTCCTTCGGCAACAGTTCTAACAATTACACCATAATTTTTTGGTTTTATGCTGGTTATTAATTTCTTAAGCCTAGATTTTTCTTCAGTATTTCGTATTTTTTGCGAAACCGAAACTTTATTAGAAAAAGGTAAAAGCACTAAAGATCTACCTGCCAATGATATTTCTGATGCAAGGCGTGGTCCTTTTGTTGAGATTGGTTCTTTTGCTATTTGAACAATTACATCTTGCCCAGATTTAAGTGTTTCTGTTATTTTTCCGGTTTTTTCAATATCCGGTAATAATTTAAAATTTTCTAATGATGTATCAGAAAGTTTATTGTTTAGTTTTTTGTTTAAATAATTATCTAAAGATTTAAACTGTGGTCCTAAGTCTAAATAATGCAAAAATGCATCTTTTTCATAACCAATATCTATAAAAGCAGCATTTAATCCTGCCATTATTTTCTTTACTCTTCCTATGTATATATCTCCAACAGAGAATTTTATGTTGTTTTTTTCTCTATTTAGCTCTGCTAATCGTTTGTCTACTAACAGTGCAATTTTAATTTCTGATGGAGTTACATCTATTATCAATTCTGTACTCACAATAATGTTTTTTGTAATAATTATATTTGCAAAAATACAGGTAGAAAATTTATATAATAAACCTTCAACTTGCATATGTGCAAATTTAAAATTTTTTTTGAGGATTTGATAATAGAAATAAACCTATAAAGCGAACTTTATAGGTTTATTTTTTAAGAAACAATTACATGTAATTATTTCTTCTTCTTATGCCTATTCTTTCTTAAACGTTTTTTACGTTTATGAGTAGCCATCTTGTGTCTCTTTCTTTTCTTTCCGCTTGGCATAATTAATTTGTTTAAAGTTAATAATCAGCTATTTATTAAGCTTTCACATTATTTTTTACTTCACCTACAAATGTTTTAGCAGGTTTAAAAGCAGGAATAAAATGCTCTGGAATAATAATAGTTGTATTCTTTGAAATATTTCTTGCAGTCTTTTCAGCTCTTTTCTTTACTATGAAGCTACCAAAACCTCTTAAATACACATTCTCACCCTTTGATAATGAACCTTTTATTGTTTCCATAAAAGCTTCAACAGTCATTTGAACTTGTGTTTTTTCAATACCTGTGTTTTTTGAAATTTCGTTTACGATATCAGCTTTTGTCATTTTATCAAAATTTAAATTAATATTTTTTTATCGCTGCAAATGTATACAATTTTTTAATTATAAAAAACACTTAAGTAGTTGATTTACTTAAAATTTGTTAAAACGTACTAAATATCAGGACAATATAAACAAAAAAGAGTGTGAAAATAGCTTTTTTACATGTTAATTAATTGCATTAAACAGAAAAAAAACTAAAAAAATAAAGATTTTTTAATTCATTATATACTTTTGTCAATAATTTAATTCGATTTTCTAATGTTAAATAAAAGAAAAATAGATCCAAATAAACCAAAAATTAAGTTACCCTCAGGTAAATCATATATTAAGGTTAAAAATATTGTGCAAGAACACAAACTTCACACAATTTGCGAGAGTGGAAATTGTCCTAATATTCAAGAATGTTGGGGCGAAGGAACTGCTACTTTTTTAATATTAGGAGAAATTTGCACTAGGTCTTGCAGATTTTGTTCTGTAAAAACAGGAAAACCTTTACCACCAGATGAGAATGAACCTGAGAATATTGCTAAGTCTGTGAAATTGATGAATTTAAATCATTGCGTTATTACATCGGTTGATAGAGATGATTTAGAAGATGGTGGAGCAAATTTTTGGGCAAAAACTATTAAAAAGATAAAGGAATTAAATCCTAATACTACAATAGAAACATTAATACCTGACTTTAAAGCAGAGCAAAAACTTTTACAGATTGTAATAGATGCAAAACCTGAGGTAATTTCTCATAACCTAGAAACAGTTAGGCGTTTAACAAAAGAAATAAGAGTTCAAGCAAAATACGATAGAAGTTTGCATACATTAAAATATATTGCCTCACAAGGAGTACGTGCAAAATCTGGTATAATGCTAGGTTTAGGGGAAACAGAACAAGAAATATATGAAACCATGGACGATTTATTAAATGTGGGTTGCGAAATAATTACAATTGGTCAATATTTACAACCAACAAAGGATAATATTAGTGTTGTAAAATATGTTTCTGATGAAGAATTTAAAAAATACGAAAAAATAGCAAAAGATAAAGGATTTAGATTTGTAGAATCTGCATCATTAGTTAGGTCATCTTACCATGCAGATAAACATGTGTAAAAACACCTGTATATCAACACTATAAAATTATATTTTTTATTTATTTTAACATTTTTTAAAAAAAATTTTATAATAAATAAAAAACCGTTATCTTAGTCTGATAATAAAAGAAGAATAAGAAATAAATTAATTATATGAAAATGAAGAATTTACTTACTAGTTTTATCGCAGTTATGTTAGTTGGTGGTATCGTTTTAGGATTATTAAACGATAATAAGACATCAGTTTACAAAAAAAGAATAGGTGATGCTTCTTACGATGCAAAAGGTATGCAAGAATGGTTTTGGAATAGAAGAGCTAATTTGCAAACAGGGCAAATGGATTACAACTATATTGCTAAAGTAACTAAGGAAATGGAAGCATATAACTCTATGAAAGGGACAAATGACTTTCCTCTTTCGTGGATAGAAATGGGACCAGACAAGGTTGGTGGAAGAACTCGTTCTATTTTAATAGATAAAAACAATACAAATACATTGTATGCAGGTTCTGTTTCTGGCGGATTGTGGAAATCTACTAATGCAGGTGGCTCTTGGAAAAAAGTAAATTCTGGTGCTTCTAATTTAGTTATATCTTCAATTGCTCAAACTGATAATGGTGATATCTATTATGGAACAGGAGAACCAGGTGGTTCATGGTTAGCTACTGGTTTTAGAGGCGAAGGAATATGGAAATCAACTGATGGAGGAAATACATTTGAACAATTAACATCTACAACAAATTTTACTTTTGTTTATAAAATGGTTACAAATGAAAACAATGTTTATGCAGCTACAAACAAAGGACTTTATCGTTCAACTGATAATGGCGATAGTTGGACTAAACTGCATACATCAAATAAAGCAGTAGATGTTGCAATTGGTAAAGACGGAACAATTTACACTGTAATATCAGGAAAAGCATATAAATCAGCTACAGGAGAGCCTAATTCGTTTACTGAAATGACAGACATACCAAATGTTGGTAATAATGGAAGAATGGTTTTTGCTACGGCACCAAGTAATTCTAATTATGTTTACTGTAGTGCTGCTTATATTACTAACAACAATCCATTTGGTGCAGATTATTTAGATTTTAATGTATACAAATCTACTGATAAAGGAGAAACATGGACATCTATAAGAGGTGAATATACAGAAAATTTTCAGCCATTTAAACATCAAGCTGTTTATGACAATATAATTGCAGTATATCCTGATAATGAGAATAAAATATTATTAGGAGGTATAGAACTGTATACTTGGAACAATATAAGTAATGCTTGGGAAAAAGTAAGTAATTGGATTGGGAATCATGATGTAAATTCTATATCAATTTATTTGCATGCTGATTTACACGAAATAGTATTTGATCCAAATTACACTACAAATAAAAGAATTTATTTTGGAAATGATGGTGGCGTTTTTGTTTCAAATGATGGTGCTGTAACATATACATCTCTAAATTTAAAATATAATGTAACACAATTTTATGATATTGGCTTTGGTCCAAAAGGAGAAATTATTGCAGGATCGCAAGATAATGGTACTCAATATAATAGTTTAGAAGGTAATAACAAGCAACGAACTACTGAAATATTAGGAGGTGATGGTTTTGATTGTGCTATATCTAAGTTGAATAATGATATTAAATTTGCTACAATATATCATGGAGACCTATATAGAATTGTTGGTAATGACCGACAAGAAATGTTAGAAGAAAATACAACTAATAATTTTCATACAAATATTGCATTATGGGAAAGTTACTATGATGATGAAAGTATTGATTCTATATATTATGCATTTACTGACAGTGTTAAAGAATATATACCAAGTGGCGATACTGTTATTAAGGTATTATGGCAAAGAGGAGATACAATTATAGGAAAAAGTGCTTGTGGTTTAAAACCAATACAACATATTTTAACTGAAGATGATTGGACTTCGCCTATTGATACAATTTTTAAAACAGATCAAATTGTTAAAATTTGGGATTATTATCAATCTGCAATTGCTATTTCGTTAAGCACTGGCGTTTGGGTTAGCTCTTTAGCCGATAATCTAGGTATATCTGGAGTTAATGAATATAGATTTATTAAAATAATTAAAAACAGTGATATTAACGGTGGACACCCCGAAAATTTAGCATGGTCTTCAGATGGAGATATTCTTTATTTTTCTGTTGGAACTAAGGCATATAGAATAAGTGGAATTAAATTTGCTAGAGAATTACAATATGCAAACATAATGAGAAAAAATATTACAGTATACAACGCAGATAAAATCAAGCTGCAACTTATTGGTAATTTTGGAAACAAAGTAACTTATATATCTGTTGATCCAAATGTATCTAACAATATTATAGTAACAACAGGTAGTTATAGTATTGGAGATCATATATTCTATTCAACAAATGCTGCTGTTACTAATAGCTCTACTACAAGTGCCAATTTTACGGCAATACAAGGAACTTTACCTGAAATACCAGCTTATTCTAGTTTAATTGCTTGGAACGATTCTCGTAAAGCAGTTGTTGGAACTGAATTTGGTATATATACTACCGATGATTTAACTGCAGACCCTGTAACTTGGGTTTTACAAGATGATGGTTTACCAAGTGTTGCAACTTATAGTTTAAAACAAGAAAGATTTGTTAACGATTGGAAAACAGGTGTTGAAAACCATGGATTTATTTATGCTGCTACACATGGTAGAGGTGCATTTAGGTCAGAATCTAATGCTGGTCCGGTAAGTGTTCCTGAAATGCCAAATGCAAATAAAAGCAATATTTCAAAAATTAATATTTATCCAAATCCTGTTAGTTCTATTGGTAATATTTATATAAATCTTGAAAAACCTAGTATATATACAATTTCTATATATAATTTATCTGGGCAACAAGTTTATAACTCTAAATATAATGGAGTAAGAGGTGAAAATACAATTCAATTTAGTGTAGATGGACTTAACTCCGGAGTATATTTTGTTAAAGTTAGCGATGCTAACAATTCAGAGATAAAGAAAATAGTTGTTAAATAATAACTGTTTTTTAAGATATAAAAAAGGATACTAAATTTAGTATCCTTTTTTTATTTTAGTTATATTGAACTGGAATATAAGAAATTCAAACCGCAGAACACAAAGGTATTTTGAGGATTTAAATTTTGAGCAACAACGCAGAAATCGGACTTTATAGACAA